>NZ_JBALOS010000034.1:0-7931 GCF_036962765.1 Neobacillus drentensis | reverse complement strand
TATTAATGGTCCAGTATAACGGAAAGAGAGTAAAAGCGAGCATAACCAGGAGCGGCAGATTAAATGTCAGCAGCCGGTCAACTCTTTTTTGTTTATTCATGTTAATTCCCCTCCCTATCATATCTCGTAATGCGTAAATAGATGATGGCAAATAGTAGTAATATACCAAAGGCAACCACAGTTAGTGCTGACCCATATCCAAAATTGGATCCATGTACTGCCTGTTCTGCAATGTACATCGTCAAGGTTGTAGTACTGTGTGCCGGCCCTCCACCAGTAAGGTTGAAAAGAAGATCGACGTTATTAAACTCCCAAATCACACGGAGTAAAGTTGTCAGGACAATTGTATTTTTCAAGGACGGCAGTGTCACATATAAGAACGATTTCACTCTGCTTGCACCGTCCACCTTTGCTGCTTCATAGAGTTCTTCTGGAATACTTTGAAGTGAAGCGAGTAAGGTAATGGCAAAGAAAGGAATACCTCTCCATAACTCCGCAATAACGACCGATATAAAGGCAGTAGTGCTATCAGCCAGCCATGCCTTGCTTTCACTGATAATCCCTAACCTGATGAAAAGATCATTGATAACACCCATATGTTCATTAAACATTAGTGACCACATCACAGAGGCTAACACACCCGAGATTGCCCAAGGAATAAAGGCAGCCGCTCTTACCATCCCTCTAAACTTAAATTTTTGGTTGAGAAGGAGTGCTGCAATTAAGCCAAAAATTAGCTGTAAGCCTACCTGAGAAACCACCCATTTAAAAGAGGTTAGCAAACTTGGAAGAAATAATTTATCCTCCGTAAAAATCTTCTTGAAATTGTCTATCCCGGCAAAACCGTTATAAAAGGGAGCGGATATATCATAATTTTGGAGACTGTAGTAGAACACCGTCCCAATCGGATAGAACAAAAAGGTTACAATCATTAGGGTTGATGGCAAAATAAACAAATAAGGTATCCATTTTTCTAGTTTATATTTTTTGATTGGTTTCTTTTTCTCAGTAGTAACTACTGATACTTCCAGCTCTTGTCTTAGATTCATTGAATGTTTCCTCCTTTCTTGTTTTTTATTTTAACCGAAAACGCTTACACGGAGAATTCAATATCTTTAGCCGTTTGTTTGATTTTTTTAGATGTTCATAATTTTTTAAATATTGTTTAAATATTTACGAAATAGAAGGCAGATGTGAGCATCTGCCTTCTTTCCTTTTACACTACATTAGTTACATTATTAAATAAAATTAGCGGGTCAGTTGAACGGACACTTTTAGATTTACACCGCTCAATTTCAACCTCAGTACCGTTCTCCACATAGAAAGCCGGCCCTTCATGATTGCTGACTGTTACCCGATGGAATCGAATATCCGAAACATTACAGCAATAAAAACCCCTTTGCTTCATTGGTTCAAGATCCGCCATCATTGCTGGCAGCCCGGGTTCTGCATCTTCAGCCATTGACACAGAGACATTTTCAAATGTAACATCCTCCACGTACATTTCGGCAAGTCCATATAAGAAACCAGCTGCGGCACTGACGTCACGGGCGGTTATATTGGCAAAATGGATCCTTCTGAACACAGGCGTTTCCTTGGTAATTGGGTAGGGATTTTTATCCCACACATATTTCTCTTCGCCCCGTGGACCCCAATGGTAATATAGATTGGCAATAAAAGGACAAATGACACCCTTCATGATAATATTATTGATGCGCACATCTTCAATCACACCGCCCCTGCCCCGTCTTGATTTCAGCCGGATGCCACGGTCTGTTCCTTCAAAAATACAATTGCTTATTGTGACATTTCGGATTTCCCCGCTCATCTCACTTCCAAACACAATCCCGCCATGGCCATGGATCATTGTACAATTGGTGATGGTAATATTTTCACAAGGAATCCGTTCCTTTGTTTCCTCTGTACCTGCCTTAATGGCAATACAATCATCGCCGACATCAATATGGCAATCAGAAATACGAACGTTTCGGCAGGATTCCGGATTAATCCCATCCGTATTTGGGGAGTCGCTCGGATTTTCAATTCGAATATTGTGGATCGTCACGTCTTCACAGCAGAGAGGATGAACGGTCCAGCTTGGGGAGTTCATCAGTTTCACTCCTGAAATCAGGACATTTTTACACTGGTCGAAACTGATCAGCTTCGGCCTTGGATATTGATTTTCTTTTCTCCGAAAAAGGCTCCACCAATAATTCCCGCTGCCGTCCAACGTTCCATGACCGGTTACCGAAATATTTTCAGCATTTTCGGCATAAATACAGGAGGCGTAGACTTCCCTTGTTACCCCCTCCCAGCGGGATTGGACGATTGGGTAATTGGTTTCGTCAGGGCTGAATACTAAAATGGAGCCAGCCTCTAAGTATAAATTTACATTGCTTCTTAAAATGACAGCGCCAGTAAGGAAGCGCCCGGTGGGAACATAAACGGTCCCGCCGCCTGCTTCAGCACATGCTTCAATAGCCAGTGAAATAGCGTTTGTATTATTTGTTTCTCCATTGCTAATGGCTCCAAATTGTTTGATATCATAAATACTTGATGTCGTTGAACTAATCATTTTTTACCTTCCTTTTTATCAGCTGCAGTCATTTTGGTTGAAAACTTATTACGGTTTTTATTTTAAAATGTGATTACGTAACGGCACTAAATGAGATTCCTCGATTCACTCCAGAACGTTACTCTTTAGGGTTCCAGCCTTTCAGGACATTTTCAATGGTGTACTGCGTGGCCTCTTCATCGGACAGCTGCCTGCGATCCTCATTGATTACAGCTCCTGGTCCATAATTTTTGTATTCATAAAATCTTGCGTCTTTGTATGAAAAACCTGACATATCGGTCCAGCCTTGCGCTATGATATGTGGTCCGAGATAACTATTCATAAAAACTACACTTCCGATTGCATTGGGGTCGCCGCTAGGATGCCAAGGCCTGCCCAAATATACGGTACCTGCCGGAGCATTGCTTAACAGCTTTGAATGAAGGAATAAGTACCCATAAGGCTCCGTGATCAATGTACTAGCAGCGGTTACAAATCCATTATTCGTTGACGAGCCGCGGTCAAGAGAGAAAATCTCACATTCTTCAAAGACGGCACTTGAACGCCCAAAGATGAAATCAACATCACCCTCGATATAAGATTGGTAGAAATATTGCGTTCCGCCATTTACATACAATGTATCCTGATTCCCAATAAACCGGGAATTTCTAAAAGTTTGGCGTTCTCCTCGTGCGTAAACAGCAACAGCCTGCTTATTACTAACATTCACACTTTGCTCATCTAATGAATTTTCAAAGGTAAGGTTTTCAGCAATAAAATCATCTCCATAGATATAAACGCTGGCACTTCCGGTCGTTCCATATGTTCCGCCTTCAGGCTTGGCCTTACCAGAGTAGTTATCATAAGTAATGATGGTTCCGGAAACGCTTTCACCTTTAAGGTGAATAAAAGGCTTATCCTTAGGAAGGGTAACAAGCTCTTTATAAACACCATTTTCAATAAACACTTCCACTTTTTCGGTATTATTTGCAGGAATAGCATCAATTGCCCCTTGGACGGTAGTGAAATCTGCCAGGCCATCCTTGGATACTGTCAATAAATTTGGTATTTCTTTCAACTTTTGTGTAACATCTTCGAGCTTTCTGTGGTCTTCGATCTTCAAGGTATTTCCATTGATATCTTTGGAGTCTTCATTAACTACTGAGGCAACAATTTTGTCTTCCTTGATGAAAGATTCTGAATTAATGGGGGTGGCGGATTCATAGAAGATGACAGTATGACCTTCTTTATTTACAGCGATGGCTGCTCTTTTTACATCAAGATTGTTTCCATTTTTAAAAAAAGTGATGTCATTTACGTTAATGGATTCCAGCTTTCTGTCAAAAGTTACAGCAATAAGGTTTTGGCCAATGAAATCCACTTCTTTCATTTTTACTTTATTACCTGGCGGATAAACGTCCGGAGATTCTGTGTCCCTCTCATCTGCTGCAATACCTAACACTTTTACCTTTTTCATGTGCAGCCCGCTAATTAAATGCGACACATCCACAACTATAATCTCAGATGTGGAATCAACAACGGAGGATTCTACATTGTGTGGTGATCCCGAAACAGAATCTGCAAAACTGAGATCTGGATGAAAACCACTTAGCATTGTTACTAATGTCACTGAAGAGATCAGCATTTTTTTGTTTCCCTTTTTAAAAATGACCAATTCGATTACCTTCCTTTCTTAAAGTCTAAGGCTTATTATGAAAGCGAGGTCTTTGTTTGAGAATATAAAATTTTTAGAAAACTGTTTTATATTTTTGGCTTTTTTAAAACTTAGTAAAATAGTTTGGTTTCAACAACCTGATTAATAGTCATAATTCCTCATTCATTTTTATTAATACTCATGGTTTGATTTAGTCACTAGAAACAGGGGGTGATTCTAAAATCACCCCCTGTTTCTTCTATTATATTATCAATCTAGGATTACTCTGATTTTGCCTGTTCACTAATAGCCTTACCAGGTATTAAATGAACGGTTTCACTTGGCCCAAAGCCGCTCCAGCGATATCCAAAAACTCTTTCAAGACCGTTTGGAATCACATTGGATAATCTTTCTCTTTTTGAATCTTTGATTCCCTGCCCCACTGCTTCTACTTTAAATGTATATTGTTTACCTTGTTTAAGGCCAGTAACCGTATAATGTGTTTCAGCTGTTGTCATTTCCGCATTAATTGGTGTAAACCTAGCCCCTTCAGGCTTAATGGGTTTTCCATTTACATAAACACGGTATCCAATGACATCTTGGTTAATGGCAGCTGCCTTATTCCAAGAGAGGGACACACTAGTACCATCCATTCCAATCTGACCTTTTAGCCCGCCCGTGAAGGATGGAGCCCCAATCGCGTACGGTGCAGCTGTTTCGACTTCCATGGAGGAGCCGTATTTTGTTTTATTGCCTGCAAGATCGACAGCCTCCACTTCCACTACATATTTGGTACCTGGCTGAAGATTGGTTAACGTATAGTTGCTGGATTCAGCAAAGCCATGGAATTTCCCGTTTGCATACACATTATAGCCGGCAACACCTGTATCATCACTTGCGGATTCCCAGTCAAGAGATGCCCAAGTGAATCCTGGGTAAACCACTTCTACTTCTTTGCCGCTAAAAGTTTCATTTGCAGGAATCGACGTCGTTGGTTCTTTAATCTTAGTATCACCTGGAAGCACAGGTGCTGTTACATCTGCTTCACCCTTTGTTTTTACTTTGACTTCCGGACCATCAGAGGTGCGATTGCCTATGGTATCGGTTGCTTCCACTTTGAATGTATACTCCTTGGCAGGTGTTAAACCGTTAACTGTAAAGCTTGTGTTATTGGTTGTCATGTATCCAGTGCCAATTTTCTTTCCATCTTTATAAATGGTATAACCTGATACTCCGATATTGTCGGAAGCTCCATTCCAGGTTAAGGTAACGCTCTTTCCATCGTCTGACGAGACTGCTTGTACAGCTGCGGTTTCAGACCATTCAGGTTTTTGTGCTGCATCCAAAGGTGCCCCTGTAGTATTTTCAAACACAAGTCCCGTAGAATTGGTAATTCTCCATGGGTTTCCACCATTATCTTTGACGTTTGTAAAGGAAACATTTTTAAATTTTAAATCTTTGGCGTAATCCATATTAACGGAAAAAGCATTGTCAAATTTAACATTTTCAAAGGTAATATTTTCGTGAAAGACTTCTCCTACATCGTTATTTCCTTTTACAAGGATTGCTTGTTTCTTACTGCCCCCTTGATTACGAACTGTAGTATTCTCGATCCTAATATCCTTAAATTGAGAAATTTGCTGTGCCGGCTCATAAAGAATTGCAGCATTAGCATCTTCATAAGAGGAGGTGAATACAAACGGTCCATCCCCATCAATGCCTTCTAAAGCATTGTCCCTGAAAAGGATATCTCTTGCTCCTCCGCCCATTGGTGTGTTCGTTTTGGCACGTAAGCCCACGTCTGTTTTATACATAATATTATCTTCCACTAAAAAGTTCTCGATCCAGCTGCCCGTATGGCTTCCGGTCACAACCCCGCCGTGGCCTTCTCGAATATAGTTATTGAAAATCCAAGCCTCTCCGGTTGTTTCCTCATCTGCTGCCGCCTGCCCCATGCCTGCAGCAAAGTTAATCGCGTCATCTCCGGTATCCACAAAGTTATTGAAAACCATGATGTTTTGCGAATCACCAAACTCAAACCCATCAGCATTGTTGGCATCATATGTTTTTGCTGTTATACCATTTACAACAATGTTTTTACTATGAAGGTTAACAATCCCGTGAAAGGAAGGATTCAGCTGCGTAATACCTTCATAATACATTCCGTCCACGCCACGTACCGTAATTAGATTGGAGCGTGCAGAGTAGGCAGACTTTGGATTCATACCATCCACCTGAGCTGCATATGATTGAGCTGCTGCCAATATCCCATATGTAGAATCAGAAGCTGGATCTAATGGACTCAAATGTCCATCTTGAACAGTAACATTGCCAGCCACTTTTGAGTTACTGCCTGCGATTAAGCGCGGAAGTTCATTTCCTGCTTCATCAATGGTGGGAGAATTAGGATCCATCTTCCATCCATTCCCATCGATTGTTCCTTTTCCTACGATCCGAATATTCTTAAGGCTGCCGTAATCATAAGTATGGGCATTGATGAGAGAATAGGAACGTTCATCTGTTGAATAGTCGTACACCCAAAAATTCCGGCTGTAATCTACTGCATCTGGGGAACCTAGTAAATACCCATCGACTTGAAGCGTCATATCCGATTTAAGCCATATTTCTCCAGAAATAAATTTGCCTTCCGGAATTAACACTTTCGATCCCGGTGTAGCCGCATCAATTGCTGCCTGAATGGCTTCTGTATCTTTTGTTTGATCATTTGGTGTGGCACCAAAATCAACAATACTGAAAACCTCTGGTACAGCTGTTGTTTTTCCAACAATTTTATTAGAAGGAGCGGATTCGACACCCTCTGCATTTACGGACGTTACATAAAATTCATACGATTTGTTCGGCTTAAGGTTATCAACCATGAAATTATGAATAAGAATATCAACGTGGAAATGATCTTTATCAATATTTTTATAGAAATTATCGATATAAGCTTTTGCAGGGCCGCTGTTATCTTTTAAAGCGCTGCCAATTTTCTCCCCATTCATATAGACATTAAAATCCACGATATCACTATAGTGCTCAGGCTTTTCCCACACAAGGGTTATGCTGTCTTCGTCATAAGCCAGCTTTGGAATCTGTAAGTTTACTGGCGATGCTGGTGCGTTTGGAGCCGATTGTTTATTGGCAAGAGCTTTTGCACCAAGTTGGCTGAATACTAGTAATGAAACCAAAATGATAGAGATACAAATTTTAAGTCTCTTCAACTATGTTTCCACCTTTCATAATGTTTTTTGAAATCCAATTAACTCCCTCCCTCCTTGATTGTTCATTATAGATGAAAACGCTTTCTAAAATAATTCAATATTTTTAGATTTTTGGAAAAAATCTTTATGGATTTTTGTTATTTTTTAGTTTTAACCTCAAGAGCATTGATTGAAGTCTTTTCTTTTAATCATTGAAGTAGATTTGAATATTTCAACGGATCACCATATTGGCTTCCCTGATAATGATTCGGAAGCTAGATTGTATGAAGGGAAATAAAAAAAGCACCATTGAGTGCTTTTTTTGGGTTTATCATTTATGAAAATATTAACCTCTTAGCATGCTTATCATCAATTTTTGCTTCAATTCTCTCCAATGCTTTAAAATCACTTTTTATTTCATTTTTATTATCATTTACCAATTCCTTGAAAATGAGTTTACGTTTTCTCATTGGTTTCAACACCCCTTTTTCTTTTTATTATGGCTGTGTTATACAAGTAT
>NZ_JBALOS010000033.1:6259-21740 GCF_036962765.1 Neobacillus drentensis | reverse complement strand
TCAATTGATTTAGACGGTACCTTATTAAACTCTCAACATGAAATTTCAGAGCAAAATGAGATTGTCCTAAATGAATTAAAGGATCAAGGTCACTGCCTTATTTTGAACACGGGACGTGCTTACGCGGATGTCATTAAATTAAAAGCTGTTCAAAATATGGAGATTCCGATATTTTGTATCAATGGTTCTGTATTATATTCAGAAACTAGAGAACTGATGTACGAAGCAACGGTAACCACTTCTATGTACAAAAATATATTTACGATTCTAAAAGGATTAGGTGTTGGCATTTTGGTTTACACCAATTATGGTGGTTTTCCGTCCACATTGCCGCCATTACATGGCAAAAGTAAACAAGAGCTTGACACCCTTTTTCAAGAATTCAACTATGATGACATTCTTGAAAAAGACAATCTAAAAATCTATAAACTTATTGCCTTGGTACACCCGGATGAATTAGAAATGATTGAAGAGGTTGAAACAGCTTTAGCAGGAAAATTTAATATTTCAATGGCCTCCTCTTTTCCAAATAATGTGGAAATAACGTCAAGTGAAGCTCATAAAGGTAAAGCATTATTACGTTATCAACAAATGATGAATCTTACTTTTGATGAAATTATCGCTTTTGGTGATGGCGGTAATGACCTTGCCCAGTTTGAAGTGGCCACAACATCGGTCGCAATGGGAAATGCACCTGTCCATGTCCAAGAAAAGGCCGACATCATTACTAAAACTAATGACGAAGATGGTTTTTCCTATGCTGTACGGGAGCTGTTACAGTTATTAAACACCAAAGAGCAGATACTATAATAGAATGAAACTCCGCACAATTTGTCGATTAATTTCAGATAGTCTAGAAGACTTGTGAAGTCATTTAAAATAGTGGAAAGCATACCCTTCTTACTAAAGGAGGGATTTTTTATGAACAGAGAATTCTCAAATAAAACGTCTTCAAAATCTTCCGGCATTTTTGGACTTATTTTCTGTTTTATCGGGATTGGATTCATGTTCATTAATGTCTTGATTGGGTCGATTATCATTATTATTGCCCTTGTCATCTTTCTAATTATGTATTACTTTGGCAATGACACCACCGTTATCTTTCATGAAAATGGTTTTACTGTCACGATCGCAAACAAGCGAGAAGGTATATCTGTTAATGAGTATTCATGGGAGGACGTAACCGAAACTCTCTATTATGAGAAAGAATCTGCAGGTGAAAATAATACTACCACATGTTATTTCCAGGTGAAGACAGAAAATGGCATTGCGTTTAATCTATATGAAATGAAGAATTTTCACGAATTAATTGAACTTTGCAATCAGAATATAGATCATCTACCCTACTTTTGGGAAAAGCCAATGGGCATGTTTAAAACGCGCTATCAAAAACAAAATCGTGTCCCTAATAACTCATAAAACATTACCGATAAATACATGAAAGGTGTCAGGCACCATGTGAATTCTTCACATGGTGCCTGACACCTTTTTAGTTTTTTATCTTAAAAAAGATGATGGATATTGAAGTTCATTAGGGGCGGGATGAGGAGTGCTCCCCAAATTAAGGTGATCAATGCTGCGAAGATCATAGCCAGGGATGAGAATGTTGCTTCTTGTTTCCCGTATTCAAACGCTTTGTTTGTTCCTGCACCATGTGCGCCCATGCCTAGTGCAAGGCCTTTAGCAATTGGTGTTTTAATCGATAGCCCTTTGATCACCGATGGGCCAACAATGCTCCCAATAATACCTGTTAAAATGACGAAAACAGTTGTCAAGGTTGGCAGACCGCCAATTTCTTTTGAAACCTCAATGGCAATCGGCGTGGTAATCGACCTTGGAAGGATCGATGTGATAAAGTCATATTTCAAGTGGAGCAATTTCGACAAACCAAAGGTAGAAAAAATCGCTACTAGTGATCCGGTGCTAATACTAATGATAATGGTACCCACATATTTTTTTACAATGCTTAAGTTTTTATAAATCGGTACTGCAAATGCAACTGTTGCTGGTTCGAGCATATGTGTCAGCCATTGGGAATCCTCTAGATATTGATCAGCTGAGACATGAGTCACTGATATCAAGGTTATTAATAGGAACGGTGCAAGCAATAAGGGATGGAAAAAGAACAGGCTCCATTTTGCATGGGCCTTTTTGGACAAACGATAAATAAGGAACGTTAATATGGTAAATAAAATCATCATCAATGCTGCTCACTCCTTTTCCCACCCGTTATTTTTTCGGCAATTAGTGCCGTGATTCCCATAACAATGATCGTGCTAATGCCAATCAAACCGACGATTTCTGCGCCCTGTACACTTAGAATTTCATCATAATTTACAATCCCAACAGCTGAAGGCACAAAGAAAAGCAACAGCTCAGCTAACAGCCAATTTGCACCTTTTTCCACCCAATTTAATTTGACAATGTTGAAATAAAGCGCAAGAAACAGAAGGCACATTCCGAACATCGAAGCAGGGATTGGAAGTGGAATCATCTCTTTCAGTGCCGCTCCTAGAAATAAAAACACATGTATTAATAGTACTTGTACGATAATTACTCCAAGTTTCATCGAAATAATCCCCTCCTCAAAGCAAAAAAAGGAGCTTTAAGACTCCTTTTCATTCCGAAAATAACTATAGAGTAATAGTACGCTGATTATCACTATTCGTAAAATACATATTCCGAATGATTTTCATAACTGAAAGTTATAATGGATCTTTTAAAATAAATTCAATAAAAGTTCGAGCGGCGTTAGAAATATAGCGTTCTTTTTTAGTGAGGACCGCCAGCCTCCACAGAATCGGTTGTTCAAGATCGATAATCTTAATATCGGTGTTAAATGCCCGGTTACAAATCGATTGAGGCAGAATCGTAATTCCGAGGTTTGCAGCAACCATTTCTGTCATCAAGTCCCATTGAGAACTCATAAATAAAATGATAGGCTCAAAACCAGCTGCAATGAAATGATTTCGCATGATTTGATTCAAGGCAAATTCCTCATGATAAAATATAAACTCTTCATCCTTTAATTCCTTAATATCGACTACTTCTTTATGTGCCAAACGATGATCTTTATAAACCAATAGCTTCATTTCTTCTTCAACAATGGGGTACACATCAAATTCCTGCTCATCAATCGGGAGAACGGCCACACCGAGCTCAAACTCCCCTTCCTCGACACTCTTTACCACTCTCGCTCCACCATACTCAGTAATATTCAGTTTTATATTTGGATAGGTATGATGAAACTTCGCGATCACTCTTGGAAAAAATAAACTGCCTATAAAGGGGGGCAGCCCAATATTAATCTGCCCTCTAGTCAAGTTAGTGATATCATTTAAAGTGGTTTTCATCTCAGTTATAATTCCAGCCATTTTCTGTGCATAGTCAAGAACAATTTTTCCGGCATCAGTCAGGTCACTTGTCTTATTGGAACGAATAATCAACGTCATCCCTAACTCTTCCTCCAAAGCCCGGATAGACTTACTCAAAGCTGGTTGTGAGAGATGTATATGCTCTGCTGCTTTTGTGATACTTTTATGCTTTGCGACTTCAATAAATAGTTGTAACTGTCTAAATTCCAAAGTTTACACCTCTGATCAATTAACTCTAGCTTGGTATTCCCTCATCTTCTCATTAAGAAGTCTAAAGACCTTTTCTAACTCAGTCTTCGGAATTTTAGAAAACAAGTCACCTATGCTTATTTCAGAGTAACATGATGTATGGTTAACTTCTCTTATATTCCCAGTTAAACCAATCCCTGATTCCTTGTAAAGATCGACAAGAATTGACTCGATGTCCTCTTTTAAACCTTGAAAATGAACATGAAACATATTAGAAACAGGTACCAACGGTTTGGTCGCTATTCCATGACAGTGATTATAGTATCCGGCAAGTTCCTTCGCTTCATCAAAATATTGTTTCATTTTACCGATTTTTTGATCAAAGTAATAATCCGCACTAAGAATATATGGATAAAGGCTGATCAAATCTCCGCCATGCCGCCGTTTCCAAACCATTGATTGATCTGTAAAAGTTTGCTCTCCTGCAAGAATAGCTCCCGCAATCCCGCCAATTCCTTTGTAAAAAGAAACATAAACACTATCAAATAGAGCACAGATCTCAGCTGCAGACTTCTCATAGTAGGGAAGAATTTCAAAAAGTCTCGCACCATCCAAATGGAGTTTAATATCTTTTTCACGACAATAGGCTGATATTTCCTCTAATGTTTTGTAATCTGGTAGTTGCCCGCCAATCTCACGTTGTGGTAATTCCAACAATAAGCAGGAAATTTCATCCTTCATATCCTGAACATCTTTCAAGTGAATCACACGATCTTTATCTGCCAGCAAAATCGTTTCGATATGATGCAATTCTTTCAAGCCGTCTTCTTCATGAATCTCTAAATGACACAACGGATGATAGGCCACTTTTCTTATTCCTTTTCGATCACACCAAATTCTTAAGGCAATTTGCTGGGCCATTGTTCCACTAGGAAAAAAAACAGCTGCTTCTTTCCCTAAATACTTTGCCATCTTTCCTTGAAAGTCTTCAATAATCTTTCCCTTCCCGTAGGTGTCACTCTCAAGTTGTCCATCGATCGTATCTAAAACAGCCTTTAACGTATGAATGTCCCTAGAACCATGACCAGGGACCTTATATTTTGCTTGTTTATACGCGTCTAATAAAGTATTATTTGTCAAATTTATTAAGTCTCCTTTTTTCTACTAGTGGTTATTTTTGGATGCTAAGGAATGACCGTTACATCAACTGCTAAACTCGTTTAATTGGATATATTTCCATTATATTTCTTTTCAAGCAATTCTATCAATTTAATATAGGAGGGAACATTTTAAAAGCCTGCCCTACTCAACTGCAGAGTAGAATTTTTCTATTTTTAAGCACAAAAAAAGACTCCCCTAAGAGAGTCTTTTGATAGTTAGGTTCAATTATGCTTTACGAACGTTAGTAGCTTGAGGTCCACGTTGACCTTGTTCTACTTCAAATGTAACAGCTTGACCTTCGTCTAAAGTTTTGAAGCCTTCGCTTTGGATAGCTGAGAAGTGTACGAATACATCGTCTCCTGCTTCGCGTTCGATGAATCCGAAACCTTTTTCTGCATTAAACCATTTTACTTTACCTTGTTCCATTGTTGTTTCCTCCTCGTGTGCTTTGCACACATTGTGTTACTATCCTTGCTCAGTTCTTCAAGACAGAAAGTTTAGCACTTATTATCCTACAACTAACAAAAATAATTCTTCCTAACTATAACAGAGAATTGATAGAAATGCAAATTTGTTTTTTACTTTGTGTTCTTTTTGGTGTCAGGCACCACAAAGGCTACGACAGTAAGCTTTAAAATCTACTAGAAATGAAATCATTTCAAAAAAACATCTCCTACAGGGTTGGGAGATGTTTTTCAAATGCTATTTTGGCACTTTCAGTTTTTTTAAACACGGACTCCAGAGAAATTCTGCACATTGGCGAATATTCCCGTAATTAAGATCGTAACCAAAACTGGTATCAGCCAGCCGAGGCCATTGTGATAGAAAGGTAATATTTGTTCATAAAACCTGATAATATGAGCAAGCCAGCCGAAATATTCGATTCCCAGCAGGTCACATAATGTTTTAAAGCCATCGATAATACTGATCATGAAAGTGACAGAAATCGCAGCAACATAAACAATCCGTGAATGGTTAAACAGCTTCGACAAAAATGTCAACAGCATTAACGCAATCGCCAATGGATAAAGAAACATTAAAACAGGAATGGAAAAATTAATAATATTTGATAAACCAAAGTTTGCGATTACAAACGATACGAGTGAAAAGAAAACCACCCATATTTTGTAACTGACTTTAGGTAGCCGTGTATGAAAGTATTCACCACACGCACTCATCAAACCGATGCTCGTTGTCAGACAAGCAAGTAGGATAATAACCGATAACATTACCGTTCCAAACGTTCCAAAGTAATACGAAGATGCCTTCCCTAGAACGGGACCTCCCGTATCAAAAAGTCCGAATGCATCAGTGCTCGTTGCTCCTAAATAGGCAACGCCTACATAGATGATACCAAGAAAAATGGTCGCAATTAGTCCAGATTTAGCTGAAGCTAATAGGACACCGCTTGTTGATGTTACACCCATCGAACGAATCGAATTGATAACGATGATCCCAAAGACAAGTGATGCAAGGGCATCCATCGTGTTATAGCCCTCCATAAAACCTTTTAAGAACGCCCCGTTTGCATAAGCCGCCTGCGGAGCTGGTATCGAACCAAGCGGTTTGACAATGACCATTACTAATAAGATAAAAATAAGGACGATGATCGCAGGAGAAAGAATTTTCCCGACCCGATCCACTAGCTTGGCTGGGTTTAACGAAAACCAAAGGGTCACGATAAAAAATAGCAAGGTGAACACGAACAAGCCAATTTGTCCATAACCTTCGCTTACGAACGGTGCAATCCCGATATCATAGGCGACAGCGCCTGTCCTTGGTGCCGCAAAAAATGGCCCAATCGTCAAATAAAGAAGCGATGTAAAGATTACCCCATAGAGCGGGTGGACACGGCTTGCAAGTTCCTCTAAGTTCTTACTTCCTGAGAACCCCATCGACAGGATTCCTAGAAACGGCAATCCAATTCCAGTTATTAAAAAGCCAGTGATGGCCATCCATACATTTGACCCTGCATTCTGACCGAGTGCTGCGGGAAAAATTAGATTCCCTGCTCCGAAAAACAAGGCAAACAACATGACTCCTATCACGAAATACCTTGAAAATGGTAATTTATTTTGCATATTTGCTTCTCCTACCTACATGTTTAATCCGTTTGGATTCAATATATTCCGACAATAATATTACTATCCATAATACTTAATATCAACCTATTTTTGAGATTAATTTGATAATTTCGAAAGGAAAAATCTACTAGTCCGCAAGCAATTTACTGGATTTATCCTAAATAGTCAAAAAAAGACATGTATCCAACTAACCAATCAATATTATTTTAATATAATTAATAATTAAGATTAGAAAAATAAAAAAAGACCTTTGTCCGACTTTTCGGCAAGGGCCTCTTAGAAAAAACACTAACATTTATTCATCGACAAACTTATAAATCAACTTTTGTCCAGTTTCATTTTCCGTGTATAAAAAGGAAATTTGATTGCCTTCTTTCAGTGATGATAATTGCCTTATCGCCTCCTCTGTTAACTGGAAGGCTACTTTCTTACCTTCTATATCGATTTCTATCGTATGCGGATCCATTTGACCTACCAGAACACCGGATCCTTTGATAAACGAATTTTTAATGAGTAAGTCGGTCACCACTTTGGCTTCCTCTTCTTTTGCTGTTAAGAACACCTCGATTTTATAATGGCCATTGGGAAGATCTGAAATCGTAAATTTCTTAGCTATTTCCTGATTACTTCCTAACTCTAATATCTTGATTGCTTGTGTTGACATGACCTCATCCGAATATTGTCTGACTTTCTTTCCTTGTAAATCGTAGACAATATAATCAGCCTCTAACCCGCTAGTAAAAGTTAGTTTCTGTGTTTTCTCTGAAAGATTTTTTACCGTGTATTGGACATTCATCGAATGGTTCACAGGCTTTGTTTCAATCGTGGCATGAAACTTAGCGGCGATTTCACTCTGATCAGGAGCCTTTCTCTTAGTACCCTCCGAGCTGCCCTTTGGAGCATCCCCCATTCCACAACCCGTCAACAAGCCAATCACCAATACAGAACCGATAATAGGGAACCACTTCTTGTTTCGCATTTTTTCTCCCCTTTTCCAAAAGGAAATTTGTAGGTCTTAGCCATATAGTCGCCGAAATGGAGAACAAAGTTACATGTTTTTCAATATTAATTAAATTCGATTAGCTCCACAAAAACCAAAAAAAATTGCCATAAATATAGATAAAGTGCCTACATTTACAGCAATTTAATGAAAATTACTTTCTAATTCGCCATCAATTCCTCTAATAAAGGAAAAAGTTCCTCCAAATGTTTAATCTCATAAGTTGGAATAACTTCATTTCTGACTTTGTCGTGACGGTTAATCCAGACCGTTTTGATCCCTGCCCGATTTGCACCAAGGATATCGGTCATGAGATTATCCCCTACCATGATGACCTCATCTTTTTGAACCGACAATAATTCAAGGGCGTGTTCAAAGATGGTTGGATCTGGTTTTCCTCTGCCAAAATCACCTGAAATAACAATTTGATCAAAATATGGAACAAGTTCCGGTGTGATCTCTAATTTTGTTTTTTGAAGATCAGGTGAACCATTGGTTAACAGCAACAGTTGATAATTCCCTTTTAATCTATCAAGAATTTTAAATGATTCCTCATATACAAACGGTAATTTCCTGCGCTCTTGTGGGAACCGTTCCGCCAACTCCAAGCCAAAATCAGCGTCATCCACACCAAGAGCCTTCAATCCCGCTGTCCAGGCATCTTTCCGATAGGCAGGGACCTTTTCCTTCATTTTTCTAAAATCATCATGATCATCTAAAAAATTTCCCCAAAGACCTTCAAAAGGATTGATCCCGATCATTTGGGTGAAAGGATAAAATTCATAGGAAGAATATAATTCTCTCGCAGCCTCTCGAACGGCCTCTTCTAATTGATCCACGTCAAATCCATACCGTTCCTTTGCTACTTGACATGTGGCCGCAAAAGCTTCCTTTACACTTTTTTGATCCCAAAGCAGGGTATCATCTAAATCAAAAAAAATCGCTTTAATCATGTGACCTTCTCCTTGTTCAAAAGATATATTTTAATAGTTTACCATTTTAAAAATTAAAAATATATGATTCTGAATTTTTTATTTTTTAATAAAGGGGAAGGTCGGCGCCAATTAAGAATTAGGATGATAATGTTAACACATTGTTTTTGGCTGTTAGATCGTAGATGGCCGGGTCCACAGTTACATTATTTCCGACAACCATTAAATGCGCTTTGGGATCCTTAGAGACAATGATAATACCTTTCTAAAATTAGCTAGTATTGTCGTAATATTAGATAAAGAACTTTTTCCAATTAAATAAAAACTGCCATTTCTCGGCGATTATCTTCGTCGTTGAAATGGCAGTTTATTTTGTCACCGTATGCTAATAGAAGATTCGTTTTTCCCCTTCAATCGCTTTGAGAGGATCGATATTTTGGGTAAATTCAAGGGTACCGATATAGTTCCCGTTCTCATCACGAACGGCAAAATAGCGAATATAAACGTATTTATCCTTAAACTGGATCCAGAAATCCTCACTCTCTTTTTTCCCGAACTTAAAATCTGCCAACAGTTTCTCTACAACATGGACACTTCTTGGCGGATGACAGTTTTGAACAGTTCGGCCAATGACAGCCTTCGTCCGGGCAAAAATTCGTTCTTTCCCGTGGGAGAAATAACGGACCACATCATCCTGGTCAATAAAGGTGATATCGACCGGTAAATGGTTTAATAATAACTCTACCTGCTTTAATGAGAGAATACCGGTTTCCATCTTAATAAATCCTTCAGAAATTGCCTTTTCTTCTAATGCTTTTCTCTCCGGCTTCCATAACTGGGCAGGTGCAATCAGACAATAACCAATTTCATCACTTTCATGGGCTATTTTCACCCATTCATCTTCGGTAAAATGATTTAAAGCCATCGGGAAAAGGATATTCTCTTCTTTATAGATCATCCCTGCCAATTCTTGAATCACAAAATTTAATACATTGATAACAGCCTGCTTATCACCGAGATAATTAGCAAGTTGCTGCCTGCCATCCTTAATGGCATCCCGAATGAAATCATCGATTCTCCACATATTGGTAGTTGGACCGTAGATTCCATACTTTTCTAAATAGGGAAAAATCAAATTCTCTTTTCGACTATAGTGCTTATCAATATCCAGCAAAAGATTGATATCTTCGATTAGCTGATAGATATTTTCAGCGGAATCTTCTTTTGCAAACGCGTCTAAATGGACTTGAAGTTTCGTTGATAACAATTTATCAATTTCTTGATTCTCAAGCTTAAAGGTATGAACTGGATGACCTGGCTGGTATTCTTGTTTGCCATTATCGTGCGTTTCGAAGTCAATCGCTCCTTGAAAAATAGCACTATGCTGTTGATAAATTTGTTGTAGTTCGGCTAAAGGAATACTTCCCTCTTCGATAAACTCATGTTGGAGTCGAGTCATTTCATCGACGGTTATTCTTCCAATTAAGGCATCAAAATGAGCTTTAACCTCATCCAGGTTTCGGCCATGATGAAGATCGACAAAGAGTTCTTTTAATAGTGCTAAGCGTTCTGTATTTTTATTTGTCAGTTGTTCACGGTTATTAATGATTTCACTCATATCAGGATTCTCCTTCACTGTTGCATAATACTTTTGATATTTGTTCTCATTAATAACTTAACACCTTCTAAAATGTTTGTTTGTGATTTACATCATTGGTACAGGGTAATGGTGAAATCTTCTAGGACGAAAAATTAACTTATTTAACAAAAAAGGAAATTTCTTCTAGCATAAAAAGTATGAAAGCCTCTCTCCTATCTCTAGGAAAGAGGCTCTTCTTTTAGTTTTTATTAATAATAAAATCAATCGTCTTGGTAGCTTTAGCAATTGCCCCGCCATCATTTTTAAAGATTGTTGATTTACTAGTTTCTGATGGTTCGATGTGAATGCTAAGTTTGTTTTCACCTGTATTTAGCTTGATGCTATGAGAGAAACTCATATCACTATTGATTGCTACAGGCTCTCCATTGATGGTAAGAACTCCATCTTTAATTGCATTCCCTTGTAAAGTGATGCTCTCTGAAGAGACTGTCTGCCCATCTGTATGAGATGTCACCACAATCGGTTGATCAATCCAGCGGAGAATTTTATCCTGAACCACCATTTGATTGCCGCCTTGGTTTGTGACGGCTACTGACAGGTCAGTACCTTGTGCTCCGTACCCATAAAAGCTGACGTCATCATCATTGATGTTTGCTGCTGTATGGTCAGGTAAGCCTTCTTGATCCCATGTGCCATTTTTTACGTATTTGTAAGTTAGCACTTCGCCTTCCTGTGCTTCGACGGTATATTCATAATCATTGGTGACAGCTCCGCCACGTGTCATCTGCCATGCACCGGTATTCCAGCCGTTTTTACTGCCAGGCATCGTAATGTATATACCTTGCGGAGTATAGGCTGGTGCATTCACTTTAAATGTTACCTTTACGGTTACTAGTTCAGGGATGACAGTAACCGAGTTGGATTTCACCATATTTCCAGCCCGGTCGTAAATCTGAACTTCATACGTATATGATTTTCCATTTGTTACGTTGATATCTCGATATGATTGCTTTGAAAGATCCAACAATTGATCAATCACTTCACCATCGCGGACTATCGTCATCATATAAGGGTCATTCGCGCCTTCGACCTTCCAATAAAGATTAACCTGGCCAGATTCCTTTTCCGGCTGTTCTAGAGTTACTTTTTCAGCGGGTGCTTTCGTATCGTCTCCTCTTGTGAAACTTACTGACTGTGTTTTACTTGCTACCCAGCTTCGTCCCAAATCGTTGGAGAAAGCAAAACGATACTCATAAGATCCTTCTTTAAATGGTAGAAAATTAGCACTAAAGACATTAGACGTTTCCTGTTGACTCACATAACTAGCCTTATAAGAGGTCCAGAGATCACTTCCTGGCTGTTTAACTTCTAGCTTTGCCTGCAAGCCGTCTATTTGTCCTGCTTCTGTTTCACCGTTAATGGAAATATTGGCTGTAATCGTTTCCTGCTTGGAAAGGTCGATAATACTAGATTCTAGGGCGGTAACGTTATCAATCTTGTAATTTTCTTCTGTTAACTCCACATGCGGAATAATAGCAGATTGGGTTTCTATCTTTTCAGAACCATTCCCATTTTTATCTAGCGCAACAACAGCAAAGTAATATTTACGACCATTGTCTAAACCCTCAATCGTTACTGTGTTACTAGAAGTTTCTTTTACTTTTTGATAAAAAGCTCCTGAAATCGTCGTTTGGTAAATCGCATAGCGTTTCGCATCGCCTTCCCACTTTAACGTTGCAGTATGGCTTCCTTCTTTAGCTGTTAATGCCGTAACCACTGATGGACGTTTTAGGTTTTGGCCTTTATCGGATACAAGCATGCGCCCGCTCATTGCCGGTACAGTAATAGAAAGATATCCGTCTTTAGATATAGCTGTGTACTTTCGATCAAGCTGATCAGTAAACTTGATTCCATTAATCAATAAATCTTCAACATTTAGCTCAACTGTTTTCTCTACATTGCTTCGGTTTGTAATCACAACACCGACGTTCTTTTTGTCAGAACGGGAAAAGGCAAGAACATCGCCTTTGGCATAAAGATGGTTCAAATCTCCATAACTAAACAAATCATGATAATCAGTTCTTACTTTTCCAATCGTTTGATAATGTTTGATTAAATCCTTATCCTCGTTACCCCATGGATAAGTTCGTCGATCATCCGGGTCCTTTGAACCAGTTACCCCAGCTTCATCGCCATAATAAATGGTAGGTGCACCTGCATAACCCATTTGCAGGATGGCAGCAAGCTTTAAGCGCTGACTCCCAAGCTTCGGATTATAATTTTTATCAAGCTCGGCCCTTTCAAAAGAATCTGTACCGTTCCCCAAAATAAATGAAGCCCGGGCGGTATCATGAGAGCCCATTAAGTTCATAAGGGCATAAAATGCTTCCTTCGGATAGTCTTCATAAACGGCATTAAGCTGATTTTCTGCTCCTTCTGCATTTCCACTTTTTAAGTAATCAATCATTGCACCGCGGAATCGGTAATTCATGACGGAATCATATAGGTCCCCAAGGAAATATTCAGAAGCATCATCCCAGATTTCACCTAAAATTAATGGTTCGTCTTTCTTGCCTGTTTTCAGCTCATTACGAAACTCACGCCAAAATTCAGGGTCCACTTCGTTTGCAACGTCTAATCGCCAGCCTGATGAACCGTTTTTAAGCCATGTTTTGGCCACTGAATCGTCATCATACATAATATAATTCGCGAATGACTTATTATTTAGCTCGGATGGATAATCCACTGCTTCACCAGGAATCGATTTGATTTCCGGAAGAGAATCATAGCCCCACCAGCTTTGGTATTTATAAACACCGTCTACCTTTTCATTTTGAATGTTAAACCAGTTTTGGAAGCCGTATGGGCTAAATACTTGTCCTTCCGCAATGAATTTTTCTTCCACTTGTTTTTTAGCAGCTTCCTCTGATACCCCTTTATTGACTAGGTCATAGATGGCTGACCAATATTCATACGCACCAACTGTTGGATATTTCCCGTAACGGTCAAAGTAAATCGAATCGTCACCAACATGATTAAACACGCCGTCTAAGATTAAATGCATTTTGCGTTTCTTTACTTCTTTAGCAAACGCTTGGAATTCTTCAGGAGATCCAAACATTGGGTCAACTGATTTGTAGTCTGCTGCATCATACTTATGGTTTGAAGCTGCTTCAGCAATAGGATTTAAATAGAGTGTGTTAACACCTAAAGATTGAATATAATCTAATTTCTTTTGAATTCCTGCAATATCTCCTCCAAAGAAATCATTTGAGAAAATTGCATCACCATTATATCCATCCGTATTTTCTAGACGAGGATTATCCGGTAAATCGTTCCAATCCTTTTCCTCGATTGGCTCGTCACCGCGTGCATTGGTTTTTGCATGATCATTGTTTTTATTTCCATTGTTAAAGCGATCAGGGAAAATCTGATACACAACCGCTTCCTTCATCCAATCAGGTGTCTTATAGGTTGGATCATACACCGTTAACTGAAATAATGAAGCATTAGAATCAGCGGCCGTTCCTTTTCCTCCTTCTTGGACATCTTCCCCGTACTCTTTCTGACCTTCTCCGTCACGTGCTATAAATTTATACCCATAAACACCCTTTTCTACAGGCTTCACGTCTGCCTCCCAAAACTCAACAGGCCCTCCCTTTTGCTCAAGCCAGCCCGCATACTCCATATCTACTGTTACGGTATTACCCGTGTTGTAGTTCTTCAACTGAACCTTTGCCCCGGTTAAGTCACCCTTCTTTGCTTGGAGACGAAGTTTAACTTTGTCCCCAGCTTTAATGGCTCCAAACGGTGAACGGTATGCCGAATCCCAAGTATCGTGATAAAGCTTATCCCCCTGAACATTTCCGTCCGGTAAACCTGGGTCATAATCAGTGTATACTTCATTTGTATCATGGTTATAAAAGAACGTAACCGTTGCGTCTTTTAAGACATTTAATACAAAGTTATTGTCTGGATACGCTGGTGCACTCCAATTGTTCCCAAGGACGATCTTAAATTCATGCTTTCCTTTAGGAACATGAGCAGTTAACGTATATAGATTGTCATGATCATCATCCTGTAGTATAGCTGTTGATTGATCAGGCGCCCACTCTCCACCAGCATTAAGCTCTGGCTGAATGTCACCGACAATCCTTGGCTTTTGATCATCTGGCAGTTCAATCGGTATCGTTACGCGATGCGTACTATCATCATAGAGGAACGTAACTTGTTGTTCTTTATCAAGAGACAACTTGTAATTATCTCCTCCAGGCGCGCCGTTCACTCCATAGTTTTCATCCCATGAACCGTTTATTGCAATTTTAAATTCATAGCTTCCTGCAGGCAGTGTGCCCGTCAGTATGTACCTCCCATTCTCCTGCTGCTTCATTTGTGTTGCGGAATCTGCAGGATTCCATTCACTAGAACCACCGAGTTCATCTTGTAGGTTACCGACTAGCGTCACAACACGCCCTTCCGCACTGGTTGGCATTGGGTGAAAAAAAGTCGTTCCTGCAATCGTTTGCACAATCAAAATGAAAAGTGCCAGGTAATTGATAGACTTACGAAATATTCCTTTCATGCATTTTCCTCCTCTATAAGTGATATTTTTGAGCAAACGTTTGCACATTTAAATAAAGAAAACGCTTACTTCTTATTATTATCTCATCATCATTATTTTGATAAGAATAGGCCTTTATTACTTTTTTGTCCTCTGAGTGTATGTAATTAGTCCTGTTTTTTCAGAATGTTATTTCATTTCTCTTCTTGAAGATAAAAATAGATCAGACCGTACCACACGGTCTGACCTATTTAATGTTTCATTATGAAATTACTTTTGAATCTATATCCATCTGTCTCTCTAATTTTCTTAGGAGGTACGAAAATAACAGGACGAGTGCTAGATAGTAGATTCCAACCACCATGTAGGTTTCTAATTGGCGATAATTTGAGGCCGCCTCACTAAGACCAGATCCCCATAAATCGGCCATCCCGACATACGCTACTAAAGAAGAATCCTTTAGTCCGATTATAAATTGATTGCCTAATGGCGGAATGGAAAATTTGAAAGCCTGTGGTAAAATAATTCTCTTCATGGCGAGTGGATAGGTCATACCAAGTGATTGCGCTGCCTCCATCTG
>NZ_JBALOS010000033.1:0-6243 GCF_036962765.1 Neobacillus drentensis | reverse complement strand
CGGAATATCTCAGCAATGTAGGCTCCGTTATGGATGGCCAATGCTAATGCTCCTGCCCAGAATTGTGAAAAGGTTACAACGGAGGCTATCCCAAAATACAGGATGGCAATTTGCACTATCAAAGGTGTACCCCTGATTAATTCAATATAGATTATAGCTAATTTATTTAACCATTTATTAGTAGAAATTCTTAAAAAAGCAACGATGAGCCCAATAAGACACCCAATTATAAGGGACGTAATCGTTAACCTTAAGGTAAGAAGGGCTGCGGAAATAAAGATATCGTAGGTGTCCAGGAAGATTTGAACGATGATTAACACCCTCTCTATTATTTTGTGAAGTGGGTGCCTGACACCCTTTGTAAACTCCTACTCTCCTAAAATGCTGCGTCCGAACCATTTGTTACTAATTTTTTCATAGGTTCCGTCCTTGATAATTTCAGCTAGGGCCTTATTTAACTTGTCAAGCAATTCTTTGTCTCCTTTTCTGACAGCGATTGCCTGGTCATCATGTGAAAGCGGCTCGCCAACATCCTTAATCTTTATTGCCCCATCTTTAATAATGGGAAGCCCGACCATTTGGTCTGTAATAACCGCATCTAACCTGCCCGTTGGAAGATCCATAAGGGCAGTAATATCACTATCATATTCAACCACATTTTCTTTCGCTGTGTTTTTCAGTGCTATTTCCTTGTAGGTGCTTGCCTTTACAACACCGATTTTCTTCCCTTTTAAATCAGCAACAGATTTAATCGTTTGATTGTTTTCTGCGACAAAAATCTGTGCCCCTGAACGGTAGTAAGTATCGGTAAAATTCACCGATTGTTTCCGTTCCTCGGTAACCGTCATACTCGCAAGAATGGCATCAAATTTCTTTGCTTTTAATCCTTGAATGAGTGTCTCCCAAGGATTTGTTACCGCTACTGGCTTCATTCCCATTTTCTTAGCCAGCGCTTCTCCAATTTCCACATCGAAACCAGCTAATTTCCCATTCTCTTTGTAATTAAAGGGCTTATATAACCCGCTCATCGCATATGTGAATTCCTTCATTTCACTTCCATTGCTTTTTTCCGTACTACCACAGGCTGACAACAAAATCGAGACAAAAAACATAGAAACGAATAATCCTGTAATCAAGCTTTTTTTCATGGTAACCCTCCAATATTTTTAAAGAATACTGTTTAAAAATTGTTTTGCTTTCTCATGTTTTGGATTGACAAAGAATTCCTTTGGCGGTGCCTCTTCTAGAACCTTTCCATCTCCCATAAAAACCACCCGATCAGCTACTTCCCTAGCAAAGCCCATTTCATGTGTGACAACAACCATCGTCATTCCCTCTTGTGCCAGTTCCTTCATAACCTGCAGAACTTCTCCCACAAGCTCCGGGTCAAGCGCAGATGTTGGCTCATCAAACAGCATAATTCTGGGTCCCATCGCAAGTGCACGCGCAATTGCAACCCGTTGCTTTTGACCACCCGAAAGATTCTTAGGATAGGACAAAGCTTTGTCTTTTAATCCTACTTTTTCTAGTAAAGACAGGGCTTTTTGCTTGGCCTGTGCCTTGTCCATCTTTTTAACATGTATAGGCGCTTCTGAAACATTCTCCAGTACATTCATATGTGGGAAAAGGTTAAAATGTTGAAAAACCATACCGACTTCTTCACGAACTTTGTTTAGATTAGTGTTAGTTGGAAGAATTTTTTCTCCTAATAATCCGATCTCACCCTGATCATACATTTCGAGGAAATTAAGACAGCGGAGCAGCGTACTTTTCCCAGAACCACTTGCACCAATAATAACAACAACCTCTTTTTCAGCAACCGAAAGATCGATTCCGTTTAAAACTATGTTTGAACCAAAAGACTTAACAAGGTTTCTTACCCTAATCATGTCACCCTCCTTTTAGCAGCAAAATTGTTATTTTCGAAAAGTTAAATAAGAACCTGTCTATAGATAATCCTATTAAATGAGGGATGAATATATTCGTTCCAGGAGAGAATAAACCAATTGCATTTAGAAAGAAATGGAAGAAAATGCAAAGAAACCTCTACCTTTTTTACGAAAAAGTAAATCTGAATTCTTATCAGCCTTAGACTCTACCATAACTTTTGACAACATCATATATTCATGGTATATTTATCTCGAATTAAAGATAAATGAATTAAAGACAATAGTTTCATGTAATTTAGTAGATACTAGTTATGAATTCTTTATTTATATAATTTTTCATTATTGAGGGTAATGGGAGGATTTACAATGAATGGATTAAAAGGCATACATCACGTAACAGCAATTACGAGCAGTGCAGAAAAAAATTATCAATTTTTCACCTATGTTTTAGGGATGCGCCTAGTCAAGAAAACCGTTAACCAAGATGATATTCAAACCTATCACTTATTCTTTGCTGATGATGTTGGCAGCGCGGGAACCGATATGACCTTTTTTGATTTTCCCGGCATTCCTAAAGGCGTCCATGGAACCAATGAAATTTCAAAAACATCCTTCCGTGTTCCAAGTGATGCAGCGATTGAATATTGGGAGAAACGATTTGATCGTTTAGAAATTAAACATACAGGCATTAAAGAACAATTTGGTAAAAAAACAATCTCGTTTGTTGATTTTGACGACCAGCAATACCAATTAATTTCAGATGAACATAATCAAGGGGTTGCAGCTGGGACCCCTTGGCAAAATGGCCCCATTCCACTGGACTTTGCGATTATAGGATTAGGACCAATCTTTGTTCGAGTTGCCAATTTTGATTACTTTAAAGAAATGATGGAAAAAGTCCTTTTATTTAAAGAGATCGCACAAGAAGGCTCGTTTCATTTATTTGAAATAGGTACAGGCGGAAATGGCGCACAAGTAATTGTTGAGTATAATGCGATCCTCCCACAAGCACGACAAGGTTTCGGGACTGTCCACCATGCCGCCTTCCGTGTCGATGATCGCTCCGTTTTAGAGGAATGGATAGGGCACATGGAAAGCTTCGGCTTCCAAACGTCCGGTTTCGTCGATCGTTTCTTTTTCGGTTCCTTATATACTAGAGTGGCACCACAGATTCTCTTTGAGTTTGCCACTGACGGCCCAGGATTTATGGGTGACGAACCTTACGAAACACTCGGTGAAAAATTATCTTTACCACCGTTCTTAGAACCAAAACGAGCACAAATCGAGAAATTGGTTCGGCCGATTGATACCGTCAGAAGTAGCATAGAATTCATCAAAGAATAAGTATGGTTTATATTGAAATTAAACAAAGAGCGAGGCAATGCCTCGCTCTTTGCTCATGTCAGCGATTATGAAATGGTTTCTTTTTTCATTTCTTTTTCCAATTGTGCTACGCGGGCATCGATTGTACTGCGGTAAAATGAGCTTTTCACTTGATGCTCTAAGCGGTCAAGATAGGTTTCGATCTCCTTGAACTTTGAATAAGATTGATCAGAGTATGAATTGGAATCAAGCACTTGGTTAATTTGAAGATTCGCGCGTGTCACATTTTCACGACCCATTAATTCCATCCGGCGCAGATGCATATCTTTTACCTTATGCTTCATTTCTTCATATTTTCTTTCTAATTCACCCAACTGCGCATTAACTTGTTCAAGAGAAGTACGTAAACGATCTGCTCGTTCGGTATATTGTTGTTGCTCCGCCAATGCGAATTGATATAGCTCAGTTTCCCCTGCTTTTGAAGCCACTTTCGCTTGATAGGTTCTTTTTTCAGCTAGTTCAACTGCCTGTTGGTATTCTCGTTGAAATTCATCCTTCAAGGTATATTGGCGTTCTAATAACTTTCGAACCTTTTCTGTTTCCAACTCACATTGGCGAAGGTATTGATTAAGATTGGCAATGGGATTTTTCTTTTCCTTATGATCAAGAGCCTCGTGTAAATCAGCTGTAAGTGTGTTTTTAATTCTTGTAAATAAGTTTGTCATGTTATTCTCTCCTTTTTTAGGTAAATTGTATTTTTATTGCTTGGTTTGTCATAAACACCAAATCGCTCACTATTTTTGTAATTCATTCCATTGCTTTTCAAAATTGATGAATGGATCTGACTCTTCCTTCCCAATGACCGGCTTGCTCCTATTCCAATTTTTATATACAAGGTATAGAACATAAGCAGCTGCGACACCAATAATTGCTGGAATATTGTGTAGTGAAGCTATCAAGACTATCCCACCCATAATCCCTAAACCAATTTTCCAGCCTGTGGATTCTGTTTTTAAGAACTTTTTGTAGATGAAATATAACAACGCCACACTCAGTACG
This sequence comes from Neobacillus drentensis, assembly GCF_036962765.1. Classification (GTDB taxonomy): domain Bacteria; phylum Bacillota; class Bacilli; order Bacillales; family Cytobacillaceae; genus Neobacillus; species Neobacillus drentensis_C. The sequence goes on along the minus strand of NZ_JBALOS010000033.1, from coordinate 1,972 downwards.
AGTCCTACCATCGGACCTATTGTTGAAAGTAGAACGATGGCTGCAATTCCACCTGCCACAAGTAATCCAAATTTTTTCATTTTGTTTTTCCTCCTTTGTATTTCTTGATATCATCTTACCTTTTTTACTGAGTTACCATAATTGAGCCTAAGCTTGATTTTTAACTCAGCCCTAAGACGTATAAAGGGTCAGCCCCCCACTACAAATGTGTGAGAGACTGACCCAAATCCTATAAATTATTAATAAGTTTGTTCCCATCCCAAAACCAATGGTCCTCTTTAATGTTTATACCTCCGATCCACCAATCACGTGAATCAATTTCAAAATGAAATTTATGACCAGTTAAAATATCTAAACCATTAGATGAGAGCCTAAGTTTGGCTTTCGGTTCTGGATTATGAAAATTTGGTAATGGACTATCACACTCCAACAATGGATATGGCCCATCCATCAGCTGGTTTAACATAGCTGCAAAATAAAGATCACTTATACCATCATTACGTCTTTGTTCGGCAATAGCTTGAAACAGTTCCACAAAGGAGCAAGGATATCGTTCAAGATAATTTACTACAAAAGTTTCTACCTCATTTAAACCTGTGTGTACTGAAGGAAAGTAGCTTAAGTGAGATTGTAATGCTTGTCTTAAAAAAGGTAATTTTGTATTTGAAGCGGCAATCCATTTTTCTATCTCCGTTGGATTCCTTGAGGTATATGCCTCCCAGCACGTAATCGCTTCATTTATTTGCTCATTTGTTATAGGTTGTTTTTTAGTATAAAAAAGTTCCTCTAATTGCTGTGAGGATAATATACCCAGGCCATAAAAGGTGTCTACCCCCGGATACTCATTGATAGTCACCATTGATAAGTTCTTAAACTCTTTATTAGATAGTTCATTTAGTAAATACATTAACATCGTTTGATCATATCGATCATGCTCAAACCAGAGGATCATCTCTGTTTCCCTTGGAATCCCAGCAAGAAATCGATTTTGATTTTCACAATTCTGAATGAATAAAGGAGCCGGTATAGCTATATTTTTTTCAAAAAAATCGGCCCTGCGTCTGATCCAAATTTCATCCGAAATGTCATTGCAGAGTGGACCAAAATCATACATTTCCCGCCAAACGAGAACATCTCCTGGAAGATTTCCAAGCTTACTGCCCACAACATCCCCATTCACTAGATGAATCATATTAAAACCTCTTTTCTTGTTTTCATTCAATAGAAAAATATGTTACTTGCATTCCTCTATTTAGCACGTAAATGCAATTACTCTTCTAATATACACATATACTAGTATGTTGCTAAGAGGATGTTGCATATTTGTCTAAACATATGCATATCGTTTTAAGACGGGAAAGGAGCCAAATGACTATGTATAGTACCGAAGTAAACAAAAAAATTGAAAGTATTGCACATCCAAAGGTCCAAAACATTGTAAGAACATGTATAGAAAATGGATGCATGTTCAAACCTCATCCAAGTAACCCTAATTTAGTGAATTTATTTGACCCTGTACTCAGGAAAAATATTATTGGGGATATTAACCTTTTAAGTGAAAGAGGATATTTCACACTTGAAGTAGAAAATGGACGTTTCAAGACCTTTCGAAATGAAGTAATAGGATTGGATATCAATCATGATGATTTTGAAGATAAGGTATTAAGACGATTGAAGCGATAGTATCAATATGTAAGTATATGGAAAATGTCAATGAATTTTTGATTTCATTGACCTTTTTTTGTTTATAGTTTTTTTTATTGGCTTATTTTGTTGAAGCTCATCGCTTTGGAATCATTATTCGCAGTTTGTTTCTGATTTTTGTAGCCATTGGTTTGCACAAAAAATTGCCTTCTCGGTAAAAGTAGAGGTATAACCAAGTAATTAATATAGTGTAATACATTAAAACGGGATTAGAATATAGAAATTGAATACAAAAAAACAACCTTTTCAGGTTGTCTTTAATGTGCCT
>NZ_JBALOS010000032.1:64331-70622 GCF_036962765.1 Neobacillus drentensis | reverse complement strand
AACTTTACGAAAACAGCCAAATAAAAAATGAGCTTGAGATAATCTAGCTCATTTTGATATCCGTTTAATTTTTCGTAAAGTTGAATTTTATATATTGCTGTATATGTCAACCGTAATTATAAATCAGTCATGATAGCGAAGTCCCTCTTAAATTCACATTTACTATCCTAAAGATTTTCTAGACAATTATTTTTGTAAGAATTAAATTTAAGAAAATAATGCGTTTGTTCCCGAAAATGAACGAGGAAAGTGTCACGATTCGGGGATTTATGTCTCTTCGTTTACTTAATTGGATAGTAATTTTGCTCTTAATCTTGACATTTCCTTATCCATTATGGAAGAAGCTTTAGCAAGCTCTATGAGCTGCTTTTTAGCATCCTCAGGTATAGTCTCGCCTTGATATTTATAGTTTAGTTTATGTTCCGTGGATGCCCAAAAATCCATAGCGGATGTACGAATTTGTATTTCTGCTGGAACCCATAATATTTCGTTGGACAGGATGACTTGAGTTTCTACAATCAGGTGCAGACTTTTATATCCACTCATTTTTGGGTCCTGAATATAATCCTTTACGCTTATCATTCGAATGTCTTCACGTTGCTCAATATGCTCCTTCAGCATATACACGTCTTCAATAAAACTTGTAACAATTCTAACACCCGCAATATCTCTTATTTCATTCCTTACCGCTTCTTGTGTTAAGTGAATTTCTTTTTTTTGAATTTTCTCCACCAAAGATTTTATTGTTTTCATACGTGTTTTCAAATGTTCAATAGGGGAATAGCCATGCTGTGTTTTCCACTCTAAGTCAATAATCTTGAAATCACTTTCTAATTCGTGTAATGCCATTTGGTAGAGCAGAAAGAATCCCCTCCAATTGTCTATTACTTTTTGAATGACCTCGATCTTAATCTTTTCTTTCAGCATGTCCACAACCCTCCAGTTATTATTTTGTTATCATAACACAGATGATTCGAAGTAAAAAAATATGTTCTAATAGGAAATTTTTTACTTTCTCTTGTTATTTACATCCTACGTCTGAAACCCCCAAACCATTGTACCTAAAGGCTCTTTTCGCATGTTGATTTCCGCTCCAGGCACTTGCTTTCCGCGGGGAGGGATGACGCTCCTCGGCGTTATCGCCTGTGGGGTCTCCCACTTCCCTCTTTTTCCCGCAGGAGTCAAGTGCCCTCCGCTACAATCAACTCAGATTGTTAAAGTTAAATTACACTAAAAAAGCAACAAACTTTACGAAAACAGCCATTATTAAAAAGATGGACCATATAAATTTTTTTATTTTTGACGAATATGTTTAACCAGAGGATGAACATAAGGAAATTCATAAAACAATTTCAATTTACAAAGATAATTTAATCAATCTAATTAATGAGTATGCCAAAAAACAGGGCTTTAAATTAAGGGATTCTTATTAAGCTCTAACAGGTGCAAGAGTTGAAAATCAGGGATTACTACGGATATCCCTTTTGTTATTGCACTAACTGGGTAGGATTGTTGAACAAGGAATTCAACCTATGTTTGTAGAAATAGTAATATTTAACAATGTTTAGTATTACTCTTATAGTATTTTCACAGTTGAATTATTTTCCAAATGGGGAGGGGCATTTTTGCAAACTTTTTTTAGATATAACTGGATGGTAAGAAAAGACTGGTATCGTTGGTGTGAAGAGTTAAGTGAAGAAGAACTTCTGCGGAACCGAACGGGTGGAATGGGAAGTATATTGCACACACTTTTCCATATTGTTGATGTCGAATGGAGCTGGATACGTCTCTTACAAGGTAAAACTGACTTTCAGGAGAGTTTCGATAGTTATAAAAGCTTGAACAAAGTTCGAAAATTGGACGCTGAATTTCATTTAGAAGTGGAAAACTTTGTGAACAGCTGGGATGCTAGTATGGAAAATCAATTATTTTATGATACCTTGCCAAATGGAAGAATTGTGACGGATACTTGGGGTGAAATAATGCGCCATGCCATTGCTCACGAAATTCACCATATAGGGCAATTATCAATTTGGGCAAGGGAATTAGGAAAAAAGCCTGTTTCTGCAAACCTTATAGGTCGGGGTCTTTCCTCTCATTCGAATAAATAATTCAAATAGATAGTAATTTAGTCGGTTTCTATATATTTTACAGGCGGTGTAACATTTATGAACAACAGTCCCGTTGTGAAAGAATACTCTAAAGATGACCAAGCTCAAGTTGTGGATTTAATTCTTCATATTCAGCAACAAGAATACAATATTCAGATAACCAAGGATGACCAGCCCGATTTGTTTACCATAGAGGATTTTTATCAGACTGGTAGCGGAAACTTTTGGGTGGCTCTTTATGACGATAAAATAGTTGGTACAATCAGTCTTTTAGACATTGGGAATCATCAAGTTGCATTAAGAAAGATGTTTGTAGATAAAGAATATCGAGGAGGAAAATTTAAAACTTCCAGTCTTTTATTAAATACTGCCATTAAATGGGCGAGAGAAAAGTCCATTAAAGAAGTATATCTCGGAACCACACCACAATTTTTAGCTGCGCATAGATTTTATGAAAAAAATGGATTTACAGGTATAGGTCTTAAAGATTTACCTGAGAATTTTCCAGTGTTGCAGGTCGATAAAAAGTTTTACAAGTATTTGGTTGATTAGAACCAAACGAAATTTCGTTCCTCAAGTATCGGGAGCAAGAGTTAAAGATTTAGCTGCCATTTTCGGCGGCTTTTTTCTATTTATCTAAAATGATGCGCGTGGGAAGGTGAGATCCTTCACCTTGATGAAGTCTCCAAGTGGGGATTTTTTTTTTTTTGAAGGAAATTCAGCTATTCGCTACATAGGGCGGGGTTCGTAATAGGTAATGTATTTGTCCTCAAAAAAACCTAGTGAAAGTGCCCTTACCATTTTTCATTTCTTAACATAAATTGTATGGAATATTCTAAAGGAGGTAATAAAATGTTTGGTTATGGTGGCTTTGGTGGATACGGTGGCTTTGGCGGTTGTTGTGGTGGCTTTGGCTACGGCGGCGGTTGCGGCTACGGCGGCGGTTTTGCTTTAATCGTTGTATTGTTTATCCTATTAATCATTGTTGGAGCAGTAATCTGCTTCTAAAAAAAATTACTCTTAGCTCAAAAAAAGCCCTTTAAGGGCTTTTTTTGAGTTGAACGATACCTCATTAAGGTGTATGGATCCATGGATTGGTTATGGGGTTTCGGCTACACTCTAGATTATGCATCCGTTCATGTGAATAACACTGGGATAAGCCTTTTTTTGAGAATTATTTTTATTCAGCTAAACACTTGTCTATACCTTTTTAGATCTTGTACATATGTTATTACTACACCAAGCCAAATCTAATTCATTTCTTACCTCCAAAGAAACGTTTGCTTTCAAGCAGACGTTTCTTGCATTTTTAGCCAAGTCTCTATTGTTCTAAAGGGGGCTTTAATGCCATAAGAATATGATTGGTACCCGGTCATCCTTGTTACTCTTTAAAACTTTCACTAAGTGCCGACCAGATCTCATTTTTGGCAGCGAGAAGCTGATTAGGCAAAACCATGTCAAAACTAAATGGAAGACTGATAAAATTTAGCGCAAAAAAATAGCCAACTAAAACGGTCTGTCCAAACAGGATTATTCCCAAAACAACGGCCGGAATTAATTTTGTTTGCACCAGTGCCGCCTTCCTTTTCGGATTGCTCCTATTCATAAACGATTGTTTACACACTTGAATGGCACCAATCATAGATTGAACAAATAAAACCGATGCTAGAAAAATACTAATATGAACGAGTACCATTTCGAAGTTAACATGGATAGGTAAACCATTTTCGTAGCGAAAATACATGGGTAAAGCCAGTAGAACAGCAGTTGAAAGGCCCCATATCACCCCAAATGCGTTTCGTATCCATAACATTAAGGCAAGAACACTAAGCCCTAAATAAAGATAAATCACCAAATGATAGTGGCCTTTCGATACTAAATAAAACAAGCCTATTGCTGCCACCGAAGCACCCGTATAGCCTGCATACGAAATAAGTGCTTTTCTAAACTGTGAAGGATCACTCCCAGTTGTCTGTCCTGATCCATCTCGATACAGATGAATTTTCCCACCTTCCAGGCAAACACTGATCACGAGATTGACCAGGTTATGAAAATGGGCTAAATAAACCCTTATAAAAGGAAGCCAGCTCCCCACCAACGCTACACCGAGGTAAAGAAGAATCAGCGTGGTCGTACTCAATGTCACTCCTCCTCTCTGGGCCAGATAGGAAGAGAAGCACCCATCCTAGATGGTGGTGCTCCTCTCCCCCTGAATTATAATGCGGCCACTTTTTCTTTTTCATTCTTTAACTTTTCAAGTTCCTTACTGAGCTCTTCCTCGCTCACATAGCTATTGTATGCCGCATCAAACTGAGCTAACGGAGTCGCAAACTCATTTCCTGCTTGTACCTCCGCTTCCATCATTAAGATTCTCTCTTCGGCACGGGCCACTCCTCTTGCAATATCATCGGTATTGAATCTAACCGTTACTTTCTGAATTTGTTTCATCGACTGAGCCACATTCGCACGTGAAGCTAACAAGCTTTTCTTTTGCTGCATTTGGTTATATGTTTCCTTCAGCTGGTCCAATTTTTCGATGAGGATTTGGGTTTGTCCTTTAATCGACGCTAATTGGTCAACATATAGTTGTAACTCGTTTTCTTTGTTGATCTTTTCTTGCACGGCTAGTTTTGCCATTGCCTCGTCACCTTGCTCAATCGCCAATTTCGCCTGACGAGTACGCTTGTCCACCAACGATTTGATTTCAGAAATAAGTCCTTCTTGTTTTTTCTCTACAAAAATTTGCCTTGCTAAGGCTTTCTGACCTTTGGCAATTTCCTGTTCCATTTCCCTAGAATATTCATTTAACATCGCAATCGGATCTTCAATACCGTCTAATAATCCGTTAATTTCCGCCATTGTAATCGTCTTTAATCTTTTAAAAATACCCATGTTATTCATTCTCCTTTTTCGTTACTAGATTTTTTTCCCATTGATCTAAAATGTTTCCATATTGATTGGTTACTGGTATAGGCGAACTTACAACAGAAGTGTTAATAAACTGTTGCATCGAAGAAGCTTTTGACTTCTTTCTAAACCATCTTACTAATAGGACTAGCACAGCTAGTCCAATAATAAGGAAGAGCCAAGGGAATCCGCCGTCATGGTGAGCGCCATTCATCATTTGGCGGCCCCCGCCAAATCCGCCGCGGTGACCCATTCCACCCGGACCATGTCCTTCTGGACCTCTCGCATAAGCGCTCCCTCCTCCTAGAAGAAAGTGGAGTACGTTGATGACCAATACGGTAGAAGCAACGATGACTCCCCAGAAAATACCCTTCTTTACTTTTGTGTTCATCTTGTTTATCTCCTTTCGTTATCTGATGTATTAAATATTAATAGGGCATGGTGAAAACTTGGTGAAAAGAGGAACTAGCAATAAAATTTTTTGATGCAAGCTGAAAGGAGATTCGGTGGCTACTACTAGATTCCAGTTCGAAGGTCATTTCCAATTAATATCCAACAAATGTCGTAAGTTTCGGTAATTATGTCGTAAGCGTCGGTAATTATGTAATAAGCTCCGTAAAATATGTCGTAAGTAGCTTCAGATTTACAGGTTTTCCAATTATTATCCATCAAATGTCGTAAGTTTCGAGAAATACGTAGTAATTGTCCTGAATTATGTAGTAAGTCGCGTAAGATATGTAATAAGTGACCCAAATTATGTAATAAGGATTTACAATTCGCATAAATCGCCACTATTTTCCTGCGATGAATGCATCCGACTCTCTTAATCTTTGAATATGTAAGATTTTCTACCTAATTTATCCAAGAGTTGGTGTATTTTTTACCAAAAATAGGTAAGAGGATGAATCGGGGGTACTTTGAAGAAATAACATGCTTATTTTGGGGGAGGGCGCATTTAACCGTTTATCTATTCATCGGGCGAATTTCCAGGTTCAATGAACGAATCTGGGCTCATAATGAGCGAATTTTTAGCACTTATGGGCGCATTTATGAAGCAATACTCTATTAGAGCTGGCCGATTTCAATTCCGTTCAGGTAGTTGGGACACGCGTCCTTGTGAGAGTAGAACGTTGCCAGGCACATCTAAGACAACCTAAAAAAGGTTGTTTTTGTGTTATGAAGTGGAAATTGGTTAATGTTAATAATCATGGTTTTTACATGCTTGTTTACGGTCCAATGTCTATCGTAAGCTCTCCGATGGACAAAACTCATG
>NZ_JBALOS010000032.1:63270-64263 GCF_036962765.1 Neobacillus drentensis | reverse complement strand
CGGAAAAATGTCTATCGTAAGCGCTCCGATGGACAAAACTCATGGGAAATCTGGAAAAATGTCTATCGTAAGGCTACTGAATAACAACCCCCAATATTTTTAATCATTACCCTAGTTGTCGAGAGATGAAAAAAATCTGAAGCGGAAAAAGCAACTGAAGAAATAAAAATGTTCAGAGTACATAACTCTGAGCATTTTTCATTCCCAAGCTTCGAGGAACTATCCTTTTCTTGTAAATATCGTTTTATGTACTACCTTATCATCTTTCAGATCCATAAAATTCATTGATTTATAATCCTCAAACAAGTGTAACACTACTTTATGCCCTACATTATTTTCATCTGGACCCTCTGTAATGGTTGCATTGACCTCATGATCATTAATAAAATTGAACCTTAATAACATGATTGATTCCTGCTGACCACTACGATCAAAATCAATGGTTATAATATTACCATTTACATTAATATCGCATGTAGCATCTTTCCCTTTGGTCTGATGCCATTCTCCAATCAATTTTTTTAAGATTTCGTCTCCTGAGATTGGTTTACTACTAACTTCCTCATCTTGAGTACATGCAGCTAAACTAAACAGCAGAAAAATCATCGCGATCAATTTTAAAACTTTCTCCATCTCCACACCCCTCTTTTATTAACTAATTTTTCCATTATTGTAAACTATTTATTAATACATACTCAATAGAAAATATAATATGAACTTGTTAAGGCTTAATGGGGACGGTTCTGGTGGCCATCATCCCATGGGAACACTACCGTCCAGATAATGGTTGATAATGTTTATTTGATATATGAACCACCCTTTGCGTCAACAGTTTAGGGTGGTTTTTCCGTCTTCTATCTTCTGTATGAATTTCCAAATTACGTCATAAGTATTTCCGGTTTGAAGCAATTACCAATATTTTTCCAGCGATTGTCGTAAGTTTCGAAAAATACGTCATAAGTGTCTTTAAATTAGTAATAAATCTCTTAAAAT
>NZ_JBALOS010000032.1:0-63200 GCF_036962765.1 Neobacillus drentensis | reverse complement strand
CTCTTAAAATATGTCATAATGACTCTCTATTGTAAGTTCAAATGATTAAGTAATAACTTAGTAGCTTAATTTCTGATAAAGCTTATTCCACCTAGTTTCCAGTAACCATTTAAAATGCCACCAGAACCGTCCCCATGGCATCAAAAAACCTTAACCATGGAATTAGGTTAAGGTTTTTAATCTCTATTAAAATGCTCCTTCTACATCTAGTAAGTATCTTGCTGCAGGAGAAATTCTATCATAGGTTTCTTTTGTGATATATTTCCGTTGATCTTGTTGTTGTTTAAATTCTCTTGCTACATAATAAGGATGTAATACCCTTCTGGATTCTCCAGTTAGATTATTTGTACCCCCATGCCATAAATGACTATTCATCACCGCTACTGTTCCCGCTTTACCAGTTACCAATACTTGCTCAGGATGATCCGCTAGACGATCTTTAAGATAAAATTGAGGGGCCTTTTTCAAATGAGTACCCGGAACCACTCTTGTCGCACCATTATCTTCTTTGAAGTCATCTAGCATCCATAATGAAATAGCGACATTGAAAGGATCGGCTGGATTTCTGTAATCTCCATCCTTTTCCATTACACCTTCTTCAAAGAAGGAGTCATTCCAATCTTCATGTAAGGCCTGTAAACCATGACCTTTCACAGCATCGCGTCCATTCATAGCTGATACTTTAAACTCTCTCTTAATAATATGATAGATGGAGGCCAAAACTTTCGGATGTGTGTAACAACCATCGAAAACTTCGCCTTTATTCATCAAGTTTGATAATCGGTGAGTACCTGCCTCTTGATGAACTTCTGTACCTGCTTCAGCCCCTTCAATTTCAACTAGATCGTTGTACTTTTCTCTTAATTCATTTAACCATTTCTCATCAATTAAATTTTCAAAGATCACAAAGCCTTTCTCATCTAAATCCTTTTTTTCTTGTTCAGTCAGAGTATTTTCATTTACTCCAAAAATCGTAAGCGCTTCCGTAAAGGACTTAATTTTTTCTTGAACATTCATTTTCATTTCCTCCTCGTAATATTAATTATTGTTATCTTGCTTATCTGATTATTATGATACCTCTAAAAAGTCTTGGATTAAATGTATTTTATTGTTATTAAACTATTGGATATTGTTATTATTAGCAATTCAACAATATTGGGATTCCCACTAGAGAACAAGATTTAATTTTATAAAAAGAGCAAAAAAGAGATGAATCAGAAAACCGCTACATGACGATCTTTTGATTCATCCAAAGGCTCTTTTAAAAAATATTGAGGTTTCCTCAGTTAATAGTCCTAAGCGAGCATTCCCAATTCCTTTAACCCATTAAATATTCCATCCTCATAACAAGAAGTTGTAATGAGATCAGCTGCAGCCTTTGCTTCAGGAACGGCATTCCCCATCGCAATGCCTATTCCGACAGAAGACAGCATTTCCAGGTCATTTAACCCATCTCCGAAAGCATAACAGTTCTCATTTGATATGCCGATTACATCAAGCAGCTTACCTATGCCGATTGCTTTAGAACAGCCCTTCGGAAGGATATCAATCGCATGGTCATGCCATCTAATAAAACTGCATTCAGGAAAACGTTTAATATACATATCCTCCTCTTGAGAATGGCAGAAAAGATGACCTTGAAAAACAGGCGATTGTTTATAAAGCTCTCGATTAACAGGAGGATAATTTATTTTTAAAGTGTTATAACTAGATAATACTAATGAATTATTACCCTCGTTGACTGTAATATGATGATCGTGACAGTAGGCAATCGCATGACCATTACTTTCTACCATATTGGTTAAATCATTAAGTAGTTGTAGGTCCATCGGATTCGAGTAGATCTCTTGCCCCTCAAACACGACATACTGGCCATTAATGGAAACATAGGAATGGATATTGAGTTCCTCAAGAAGCCATTCAAACATTTGTGGAGACCGTCCAGTAGCAATGGCGGTATAAATCCCTCTTTCCTGAAGCATGCGAACAGCCCTTTTAGTAGATTCCGGTATGACCTTTTCTTCAGTCAGAAGTGTTCCATCTATATCAAAAAAGACAATTTTCCCTTTCAAAACAAGATACCTCCAGTCTATTCTCCAAAATTACTATTAAATAAAGCTTCAATCTTAGAATCTGTCTCTGCCTCATCCGGACCATCAATCTTAATCGTAATCTGTGCCCCTTTTTGTGCACCAACGCTCATAAGGCCAAGAATACTTTTGGCGTTAAATTCTTTCTGATCTTTCACCAACATCACTGCGGATTTGCTTTGGCTGGCCATTTGCACCAGCAAACTCGCAGGCCGTGCATGGAGTCCTTGTTCATTGGTTATCGTATATTGTCTTTCAATCATTTCAAAATCCTCCTCGAATTTTATTTTTGAATAAAAAACTCATACAAAAAGGGAAACAAGGATAAATGACAACCTTATTTCCCTTTTCTATCATTTCCTTTATTTTTGTACCCTTTGGGCAATGACTTCTTCAGCCTTTGCAACAATAATATCGGCTTTACGAACAACATCACTCACACCTACGTTAATGATCGGCTTTCCAGCAAAGCGTTCCTTGTTTTTAATGGCCATATCCTTCGTCAAAATAATAATATCGGCATCCACCACTTCTTCAGCCCTAATCGTATTCTCTACGCCAATGGAGCCCTGAGTTTCAACTTTAATCGTGTGCCCTCTTTTTTTAGCTGCCTTTGCTAAGGCTTCCGCTGCCATATACGTGTGAGCTACCCCTGAAGGACATGCAGTAACACCAAGAATTTTCATATTATTTCCCCCTCAAATGATGTAATGAATATTTTTTTTCGATCGAGCTGCTTTTACATTTCGATTTCCATTGCTAAGAAGTCATCATCTTCTGTTTCTACTTTCTCGACTTTTTCAACCACCTGTTTTTTCAGAGCGTTAACCATCACAGCGGTAATAACCACACCCACCAGGGTAGCAATGACATAGCCAATAATATTATCAACAACAGGCAAGACGATCCAGCCGCCCCATGGGGCATGGTTACCAACACCCAGGAGCATCGCCGTAACCGCACCAGCCGCTGAGCCCGTCATTAAGGAAGGAATCACTCGCAGCGGGTCCATGGCCGCAAACGGAATAGCACCTTCCGTAATTCCAATCGTCCCCATTAACAAGGCAGCCCTGCCGTTTTCACGCTCTTCATACGTGTACTTTTTGGGCGCTACAAGGGTAGCCAATCCCATTCCCACGGGAGGAACCATAATTGCAACACCGACTGCCCCCATCACGTTATAAACACCAGAACCTACAAGACCTACGGCAAACGTGAAAGCTACTTTGTTGATAGGGCCCCCCATATCAAATGCAATCATTATCCCAAGAATGATGCCTAGGAAAATTTTGCTACCACCGCTCATCGCAGTCAGCCAGTCAGTGAATAGGGTCATTACGGTGGCTATTGGTGAACCAATCACAAATAACATAAGTCCGCCGACAATTAATGTTCCAGTAATCGGAATAACAAAAATCGGCATAACAGACCTAACTGTTGTAGGAACAGGTATTTTCTTTAGATAGAAAACGACAATACCCGCAACAAGTCCAGCAATAAGACCGCCAAGAAATCCAGCTCCAACTTGACTAGCAATTAATCCACCAATGGCTCCCGGGGCAATACCTGGACGGTCGGCCATTGAAAAGGCGATAAATCCTGCTAAAATCGGGATCAACAGGGTAAAACCGGCAGCCCCAATTTTGAATATTCCACCGAGGATATAGGAATCCGGTGCAGCAGGCTGTCCGGAAAGTAGTACAGAAAGAGCCAAAAGGATACCGCCGGCCACAACAAAAGGAATCATATAGGAAACACCGCTCATCAAATGTTCCCGTGTGCGTTTCATTAAATCAACAAATTCACTCATCAAAATCCCCCTCCCGCCTATTTCTTATCATTACGATTCCATCACTTTTGGTTGAGTTACCTCGTCCAATAATTCAGAAATCGCCTCGCCTGTTGTAGCTTCCAACAGCTGCTGGCGGAAATCTTCATTTATTAAAGCTCTGGACAACATCGCCAAAATCCTAAGATGTTCATTGGATGCTTTCTCCTCTGGAACAGCAAGTAAGAAAACAGAATGGACAGGCTCTCCATCAAAAGATTCCCAATCTATTCCCGACTCTGAACGGCCATAGACGATCGCCGTCTCCTTAACTTCCGCCGATTTCCCATGGGGAATCGCTACCCCAAATCCTACCGCAGTATTTCCGATTTCCTCTCTTTCAAATACATCTTGCAGAAATCCATCCGTTGAAAATAAGTAACCTTCCTGTTCTAAACGTTGAGTTAACTCAATGATTGCATTTTTTCGTTCTCTAGCCTTAAGATTTAAGTCGATCAATTCCGTTCTAACTAACTGTGTCATAATAACCTCCGGGATCGTATTTAATTGGATCATGTATCATTAATAAGTCCGTTAGATAGCTAACATTGATTCACTTCAGATGAAGAATAACTAATTAAAAGGATCGGCCAATAAGCTCCGAAACTAGTACTACAAGGTAAAACGCTTACATAAATTTGCGCTATATTAATATCACCTCTTTTCTCTTTATTCAGCACATCCATGTTAATTTAATGTTTCACGTATATTTCGTCTTTTTCTATCTTTTCTGATAATTATCATAACTATAAAACATAGAGAATTTAATGTATTTTATTGCTATTAACCTATTAGATATTGTTATATTAACAATATGAAAATAGTGAAAACTAAATAGAGAATTCACTCTTCGTCATAAGATTCATTTGCTATATCCCTGCAATCCCAACATTCACATCTATTTCTCTCCGCTTTTGACAACTCAGTTCCGCACGTAATACATAAATCCATATACAGAATAACTCCTTTCCAGTAAAAAGTTTTATAAAAAAAGATTAACTATATTAACTCGTATTTCCCCATAAGCTCTCTAAAAAATTGCTTTCCTTGTGTAACCAACACTTCACTAGTTGGAGCTAACTCTCTCCAAACATAATCACCTTTAATCTCCACTACGGATTCAATCGATGCATAGCCTTCATAATTAATTTCTTTAAGTGCCTTAAAAAGATCATCCCAGTTTACTTGTCCTGTACCAGCAATCCCTAGGTCATTTTCATTTAAATGCAAATGAAATAGGTCACTACCTGCTTGTTTGATCGTCTCGTAAAGATTTTTTTCCTCTATATGCATATGGAATGTATCGAGGTGAATTTTCAGATTGGATTCTCCAACCATTTCTTTCAAATGCAGCGCTTGCTCACAAGTATTAATAAGGCAAGTCTCAAATCTATTTATGGGCTCTATTCCGATGGTAATGCCAAACTGCTCCGCATACTGGGCGATTTCACGTAAGCCCTCTGCGGAATACTTCCATAAATCCTTTTCAAGAAATGGGTTAGTGCGGTTAAACTGTTTCGTATAGATAATCCCTGAAAAAAATGTAGCTCCCATCTCATTAGTAGCATCAATACATCTTTTTAGATAATTGATTCCACTTTTTCTTATTTCCTTATCACTACTGGTTATATCCACAGAATCATCCAATAATATGGTTGAAGTACAAACCTCTAATCCTATGTTTTCCAGCGTGTCTTTTAGAGCTGACAGATCTAAATCATTCAAATTCATAAGGGGAATTTCAATAAAATCAAATTCTAATTTTTTTACGTGATGAATAATAGATATAGGATCACTACTCCATTGATTACGCCATGCATTTGCTTGAACACCTAATTTCACTCTTATTCCTCCAATGCCATTTTTACTCTGAAAAATAATATATTTTTTGTCTCTTAAAAGATTTATTGAGGTTGAAGAAATTCATTAATACTCTCTACCGACGGCAAAGCTGTCATTGCACCTCTTGCCGTAGTCGTAATCGCCCCACATACGTTAGAAAATTGCAAGATGTAATCCAACGTTTTCCTATCGCTTATAAATTCATGAATATTGTCTTTTTGAATACCGAGTAATGACAATTGATATAATAATCCTCCAACAAAGGCATCTCCAGCACCAGTCGTATCAATCGTTTTTACTTCAGGGGCGGAAATATCATTAGATATAGAACTCGTATAGTAACTGCAGCCTAAACTTCCTTTCGTGACAACAATGAATGAGATTCCCAGGTTTAGAAGTTTTTCTACTGATTTTGTTTCATTGTTCTCTTCAAATAAGAAGCTTAATTCTTCCTCACTTATTTTTAAAATATCCACAAAAGGTAATAAAGGTAAAATAGTCGATCGTATGTCCTCATTACTGGTCCAGAAAGGAAAGCGAATATTTGGATCAAAACTGATTAAGGCACCTTTTTGTTTAGCTAATTCAATACCTTTTTCAGTTGCTTTGCGACTAACATGGTACGATAAGGAGTTGGAGCAGAAATGAAATATCTCATTCCCTGTAAACCATGATTCATCCACTTCTTCTGATGAAAATATCATGTCTGCTGAAGGTGATCCGTAAAATTCGAAGTCTCTTTCCCCAGATTCATTTAGTGAAACGAAAGCCAAGGCGGTTTTGGCTTCTTTAGTAAATAGTAGATATTCCGTATCGACTTTATAATCTTGTAAACAACCACTTAAAAAATGTCCAAAGCTATCATCACCAAGTTTGCCTGCAAAATAACTATTTCCTCCAAGCTTTGCAACAGCCACTGCTACATTAGCTGGTGCACCCCCTGGATTCCTTTTGAACGTCTCAACCTTCGTTAATCCAAGACCATTCTCGGTAGGAATAAAGTCAATCAAAGCTTCTCCAAATGAGATGATTTTCTTCACTTACTGTCACCACTTTCTTTTTATTTCAGATATTTCAATTTCTTTCCTCTGGTAATGAAAAGAAAGGGATCGAAAATTTTCACTTCTCCTTGCTTTTTACAAATCACACACATACATTTGTAATCTTTCACTTTCGCCACATGAGGGGTACCGAATATTTGAAGCACATCGACAACATGCTGCTGGCATACAACTACCAAAGCCCATACCTCCAGTCGTTTATTTTAAGCTAGGTATATCACTGCTTAAAAAAGAATGAAATGACTTAGATTATATATTTTTGTTATTTTCAAAATAATTATATAATATAAACATAGTTAAAATATGAGTTATCGTGTCATGAAACTATTGCATATTGTTATTTATATAAAGGAGATGACTTTAAATGAGTCAACAAATCATTAAAAGTAATACAGCTCCAATTATTCACTACGCGGGAATAAAGCACGTAAAAAAAGGGGAGCGTTTTTTTAAACCCATGCACAATCATCCCGACTGTGTTGAAATATTACTTATACTCGAGGGAGATGGAACCTACAATATAGATGGCACTAATTATAAGGTGGAACCTCAATCGATCGTCATATACAACCAAGGAGTATGGCATGAAGAAAAAGGAGAAATGGATAAACCACATAAAATGCTGTATGTAGCTTTTTCAAACTTAAGTATTGAGGGTCTTCCTGAAGGACATCTAATCAATAAAAATGTTCCACCAATTATTCCAATTGAGAACTTTATTATAGTTGAAGAGTTATTTAAGGAATTAGTTAAAGAGATGGAGTCAAAGGATTTTGAATCATACTGGGTGGCAAGAAATTTGGCAGGTGCACTTTTAGGATTAATCTTACGAAATATTTATAAAAGAAAAACAAATAATAAAAAGCATAACTCTCACAAAATAATTGTGGAAGCTAAACACTATATTCAGGAAAATTACCACCAAAATATTACATTGCAAGAACTGGCAAAGATTTCGTATATTAGTCCTTATTACTTATCCCATATATTTAAAGAGTTAACGGGCCAAACACCCTTTCAATACCTGATGCAATACAGAATTGAGGTGGCAAAACACCTTCTATTAAATTCAAACTCAACAATAAATGAAATTACCTACCAGGTAGGATACCAAAGTGAAACACACTTCCAAAATCTTTTTAAGAAAATTGTAGGAACCCCCCCGGGGAAATATCGAGAATTCAAGAAAAAAAGTGTTTAACTTGAACGCCACGAGGACAGTTCCCGTGGCGTTTAATAAAGTTACCGTGATCACCAGAACCGTCCCCATGATCTCTGGCCTCACTAAGGAAACGAGGGAGTAAAGTGGAATTGCCTATCGAAGAGTTAAAAAAAATAGTCAAAGACTTACCTGAACGTGAAGTAAGATCATATTTGTATCATATTCTCTTAAGTGTAAGTGTTTTGAAATGTAAAGAATCCTCAGCTGTTGAGTTTTCAAATCATTTGAAAGAAATATACAACCATATTTTATATCCAAAAGACCCGATTAAAACGTTTACTAGTGAAGGGAATTATCAAAAAGTACATATCACATTTGGATACGAATATTTAAAGCCAATTTTAAAAGAGATGGGAATATATGATGAAGAGCCAATCATTGCGGTTCATGATAATTTTGCCGTTGGTCCGATAATAAAATTACATGATGAGAGTGGTCAAAAAACAAGATATGAATGGATAAAAAACAGCTTACGTGGTCTCGAAGAAGAGTTAGATCAATATATAGAAGAAATTCAAATTGCCTTAAATCAAATTAACTCTATTCCTAAAGAAGTACCCATTAACATCTGGGTTTCGGAAAATGCACATGAACAGACAGGTCTTCTTTTTGTATGGTTCTTGATAAGGGAAAAAACGAACCCGATTACCATCTTCAATATAACCAAGCTTTATAGTGAGTTGTTTAAGGCCAAAGCGAAGAAATATACCCCCTTTTATTCTGGAGAGATTACTTTAGAAGATTTACATGCCATTTACAAATATGCGCAGGAAAATCAAATATATTTAACAGAGGTGGAACGAAATCAACTTGAAAATCAGTGGTTAGGCCTTTCTGAAAACGAGGGAATTTTGAGATTATGGAAAAATGGAGAAATAACGAGTGTTTCAGAAGAATATTTTGATGAATTTATCATTAAAACGGCCAAAAAAATATTGGGCAAGCGAAAGAAAAAAGTATTTATCCCAGCTTTGCGAATAATCGGTGAAGTTTACGGACGTATAGAGCAATATGTTGGTGATGACTTTTTGGAATACCGGCTTAGAAAATTAATAGAAAACGGTACTTTTGAGTATGAGGGTAGTTTAGAGACAATGTCATCCTACTGTATTAAATTGACTTGAAGATATTTTAATAAACGGATAAGAGCTAAAACAATTGTTTACTGGAAATGCCACAGACTAAACAGAACAGTAAGTGTTAATTTTAATTAAAATGAGTCTATTAATATGTATTGTGAAGATGTGCTCAGTAATCTTGAGTTCCTAACCACTTTCTATCTCCTAAAAAGTCATAATAAGGTGTAAAATCACACCTTTTTAGAGAATTAATCTGATCTATCAGCGGATTTAGTAAGTATATCAGCGAATATCGGGAGGTTATCAGCGAATCTGCAATTTTATCAGCGAATCCAGCCACTTTATCAGCGAATCAAAAAAAGCAATAATCTTTTAGCAAAAAAGACATTCTAGTTTGAATGTCTTTTTTGGGCATTAACAAATCTTATTTTTGACGTACATAATTTATCAATAGTTGAAAAGGATTGCCTGCTCGGTAGAGGATCCTGCGAAAGGAAACCTTGCCGTTCACCATCAGGCGGTGGCTATTACTACAAAAAAATGGAATTAATTCTGGTAAAAATGGAACAAAATAAAACAAATAATATCAGTTATATAAATGTGGGAAGCATCATGGATCGTCAAACTGGGGGTACATCATCATGTCAAACATCGGGAAAATCGTTACAACAACTTTGTTAGTGCTTTTGATATCGAGTGGAATGCTATCAAAGGAGGTCAGTACGGCGGAGATTCAAGCACCACAAATTGTGGGTGAGTTTGGAGTCACGATTGATGCCGTGACAGGCGAGATTCTTTACAACAAAAAAGCCCATGCAAAAGCGTATCCTGCGAGTATGACGAAAGTGTTAACGGCTACTATTTTAGAAGAACGAATCGAAGATGGCGTAATGTTAACGGTTAGCTCCAATGCCGCCAATCAAGAATGTATCTGTTTGGGTCTTACAACAGGAGAAATGATTTCTAAACAAGACGCGATGAAAGCTTTAATAATGTTAAGTGCGAATGATGTGGCTGTTACGATTGCGGAAAACGTGGCTGGCAGCGAAAAAGGATTCGCCGAACTGATGAATCAGAAGGTCAAACAATGGGGCTTGAAGAACACCCATTTCGTTACACCCAATGGTCTTCATGATCCAAACCATTTCACAACTCCTTACGATATGGCTCTTATTACAAAAGAAGCTATTAAACATCCCTCCATTTTAGAGGTTATGTCTACCCAAACGACTAATATTAAAACAAGTAGACAGGAAAAAAACATCAGAAATTTGATTAATATTCAGAGCCAGCCGAACGTCATTGCTGGTAAACCTGGGTTTACAAATGCTGCTCAGAATACGCTAGTAGAATATTTAAAAAAAGGAAACAAAGAAGTCATCTCCGTTGTCATGAAGACCAATAAAAAGTCAAAATACAGCGATATTCAAACCATGGCAAGCTACTCATTTGCTCAAATGAAAACAGCAAAACCAATTTCCGAAGGCGATATAATGGAGTAGTCCTGTTTGTGGCAGATAAAAACCCCACACCACAGCTGCGCATGGTTTATAATTGAAGATTTTGCAACTAAAAGACCGGTCCCTATTGTGTGCCACTGGTGCGTGCAAACCACCCATTGGCTACGGTTTTTCCTGTTTTCTAGAACAAAAAAAGAACCCTAGGGCTCAAGGTTCAATGATAGTTATTGCTGCTCAGCTTTCCACATCTGATACATTTACTGGTGTAATAACTGTACTTATGTCGCTTGCGAAAGAAACACAGGATGGATTTAAAATTCAAATTGAACAACTCCCTTTTGAACGATTAAATCCGGCAGTCCAGCCATCATTGCTTTACCTTAGATCTGTGACTTTGCGTCCCTACTTTTCAATAGGTTTGCCTTTATCAGATATAGCATAAAAACCCAACTAAATAGTAGCATTATTCAAATAAATGTAAAAGGTTTACATTTCGACGTAAAACGACAACTTCAATAGGATTTAAGATTGCTATATCTTTTTCTACTCCTGATTGCACCCCCTCTCTTATTGGGGGGCAGATAATGAAAAACCAAATCGACCACTTTTTCAAATAAATCGATTCACTTGCCCAAGGTTTTCTTCCTTTAATCTACTAACTGACACTCTTTCGACTAAATACCATATAGGCTATACTATTCAAACGTTTGGTTAAAACTGCCGCAAGTACTGATATAAATGGATTTCCCCTGTAAAGTTAGCACGAAGAATGTCGAAAGGTATTTAATAATTCCGCAGGAAATAACCCACCTTTCTACAAACTCAGGTGGGTTTCTCGCAAACTTCCATTATTCTACTTACACCGCGCCTTTTCGAAACTATCCAAACGTTTGATTAAAAGCAGTCTCACCATTCATCAATCCTGAATTGATCCCTTCAAATGTCTGAAAATAATGTCGACGGTTGTCTCCATTAATGCCTCTTCTAAAAGAGTTCTACAGGGACGGTTCTAATAGTTTAATTAGGTTAGTGCTTGCCACAAGAACCGTCCACATGGTCCCTTCAAAAAATTTAGTCATGATCCTCGGCTAATAATTGATTAACTGTAATAGAAAGCATATCTCTTAAAGCTCCGAAAGCATTGTCAACATCTAAACGTTCCGTCCATTTATGAGCATCCTTTCCAACTGGACCTAGGTTAAGTACAGGAATGTTTAGACTCTCTAATACATCTAAAGGAACACAATACCCCTTACCCCAAAGAGGCATGTTAGAGGTGAGGTCTCCAAGGCTTGAAGCAGTTTTATTTAAACTTACATAACTTAAGTCCGATAAACCAGCAAAATAATTTTGTTTTTTAAGCTCGATATTATACGTGTTTTTGGCATACCCAATGATATGATCCACTACACGTCTAATACGCGGGTGGTTTCGAGAGTTTACCGCCGGGTAATAAGGCGGAGCAAAGAAAAGGACAATCATTGGTGATAACTCTCTACAAAGGATAGAAAGTTCATCAACCAGGTGAATGGTCAGGTCTCGATCGTCCTTCAATCCTCTACTTCTCATTACATTCGTTTGAATATTGTCGACCTTTTCTTGTCCATAGGTTTCGATTGCATAACGTAATAATTCATCAAAATGATAAACCTTTACAGAAACTTCATGTGGTGTAGAATTTTCTAGTGTCGAAAAATGGGCTGCTCTTTTTTCATAGCCTTGTTCGATTCTTCGCGCAACTTTTTCGGCACTTTTCCTTAGGTGTTCAACTACTTCATTCATTGATCGCTCCATAATAAACAGATTAAACATGGTAATGGCTCTATGAGGTATTTGCACATTGTATTCTTTTTTTAAGTCTTTCTGGATAAGATTTGTTGGAGGAGGGGTGACCTCACCTTCAACCATTTCGCAAAATTCGGTATTCAACTCTAACTCATTCGTTAGTAACGAGGCCATATAATTCCCATTTAATCCTGAGAAAGGCTCACCCACATGTGTTTCCTTCCCGTAGCAGAGAAACCCAGGTAAAATCTTACCAATTGAACCGGAATAGATATATTGATTCTCATCTCCTGGATACCTAGCAAACATTGGCTCTGAATTTAAACACGCTTTGTATTCAAGATTGTGCTGCTTCGCCATTTCCAATAGGATTGGTGCCGCATTACGCATCCCTACAGAATTCACTTCTTCATCACAAACTGTTAAAAGCAATAAATTACCATCAAATGATCCGGAACATGCCTCTTCGATGAGGGACATATGCAAGGCTAAACCACACTTCATATCCATCGTTCCCCTGCCGAACAACCAATTTCCATTTTCTAAGTCCTTTTGAACCTCTTTAGACATATGATTCTTATTTTCATAAAATAACTCTGTTAATTTTTTCGGATGAAAAGCATATTCCTGCCAATCACCATAATCCTCTACTCCCACTACATCAAAATGACTGACAAGAATCACGGTTCTTTTTTCATTCGTCCCTTTTTTTACGAGAGCCGTAACAAATTTACGATCGTCCTCTGTTGTATGAAGAGTTAAATACTCTTTATTCGTTTGAAAGTATGGAAGCTCACGAAGCTTTTTTTCAACATATTCTGCCACTTTGATTTCGCCGATACTATGTGTCACACTTGGAATTTCAACAAGTTCACAGAGTGAGTCCAATAATTGCTCTTTTGTTTGCCATTTACTTTCCTTTACCATCATTTGCTTATGTCATCCCCTTTTAAAATCGTAATTGTATTTGTATTTGTATACAATCATTTTTAAAAAAATATTTATTAGTAAATAGGAGTGAAGGAAGCTCCAGTAACATCTAATCCTACTAGAGCGCTTAACCCCATACGTTTTTTTATTTTGTTAGTGTAAGACCAAATCTATTGGATACATTTTTCACATGATTGGCCATGCATTCAGCTGCTTCTTCTGGGTTTTTCCTTTCAAGAGCATCAATGATTTGAAGATGTTCAAGAAGAGCTTCTGACGCACTGGCTTGTAGCGTATTCGTTAGAATGAGATACCTTTGCATCTGAGTGCGAAGAGAATTAATAAATTCTATTAATTTATGGTTATTTGTGAACTCCGCGAGATAGATATGAAATTGGGTGTCCAAATTAATAAATTGGCTAAAATCTTTTTCAACGATACTTTCACGCTGTTGATGACAAATATCTTTTAAAAATGCTAATTGCTCTTCATCCATGTTTAAGCAGGCAAGTTTAGCGGCTAGAGGTTCCAACGTTTCTCTTAAAACCTGGTACTCCCTCGCTTCCTCCACAGAGATCATTCGAACTCTTGTTTGTTTGGATGATTCCATTTCAACCAGGCCTTCATAGACGAGCTTTTTTAGGGCGGTTCGGATCGGAGTTCGGCTTATCCCCAGCTTTTCGGCTAATTGCTCTTCTGTTAAATATTCCAAAGGTTTTATTTCATTATTGATAATGGCATTTTTTATCACATCATACGCTTGATCAGATAACGAACCAGCAGATTTCAATTTTCGCATAATAATCTTCCCTTTACCTTTAGTCCAATTTAGAAATTACTTAAAAGTATAATCAAACTATATTTTGTACTAAAAGGACAATATAGTTTGATTATAACATGATGTTAAGATTGTAAATATCTGCAAAAGAAATTCCTATTAAATTTATTGAACAAAGAGAGTGAAACTGTAAAAAGATCCTTTTCTTGTTCAAGACACCATCTTATTGACGTTTTCCCACTGCCTTTTTGATCATAATAGAATTCATAAAAAGTTCCATTCTATCTAAAGCTGTTTTGAGCATTTCCATTGAAGCAGCATATGAAATCCTGATGAAACCTTCTCCATAATCAGAAAACCCGTTACCAGGCACAACCGCAACTTTCGCTTCTTGTAATAGGTTCATCGCAAAATCGAATGAATTCATGTTTGTACTTTTTATAGAAGGGAAAACATAAAAGGCACCTTCCGGTTTAACAACATCTAATCCCATGTTCGTTAATCGTTCGCAAACATAATCTCTTCTTTTCCGATATTCATCGACCATTTGATGCGCGTCATTGATTCCATGTGTAAGAGCTTCAACGGCTGCATGCTGGCTTATCGTGCTAGCACAGACTGAATTATAAAGATGCACCTTTAACATCTCTTTAGATAAAAAGGCCGGAGCAAACGTAAAACCAATTCTCCACCCTGTCATAGAATGAGACTTAGCTAGACCATTAATAACGATCGTTTTTTCCTTCATTCCTGGAACAGAGGCAATGGAATAATGTTTTTTATCAAACGTCAGTTCACTGTATATTTCATCCGAAACGACAAAAATATTCTTTTCCCTCAGAAGTCTTGCTATTCCAATAATCTCTTCTTGATCTAACACGCTTCCTAACGGATTGGATGGAGAGCAAAGAACAAGGCAGCGAGTTCGTTTGGTTATTTTGCTTTCAATCAGTTCGGCATTGACCTTGAATTGATTTTGAGTCACATCAATATAGACGGGAACTGCCCCACACAATCTGATCAGCGGTTCGTATCCTGGATAAATTGGGGCTGGTAAAAGGACTTCGTCTCCCTCACGCAAAATCGTGCGAAATGCTGTATCAATCGCTTCTGTTGCTCCGTTGGTTACAATGATCTCCTTTTCGGCATCATAGGATAAACCGTATTTAAGCTGCACAAAGTCACTAGCTGCTTGTCTGAGGCTAAGTAACCCTGCATTATGCGTATAGGCCGTTTGATTCTGTCTTATTGCTGAAATACCAGCTTCCTTTATATGCTCGGGAGTACGAAAATCAGGCTGACCTAGGGTAAGATTAATAGCATCAGGAAAATCAGCAACCATATTGGAAAATTTTCTGATACTAGGAACCTGAATCGTCGTCACTCTTTTATTGTTCAAATTTTCCATGTGATCTCACCTTTTTTAGTTTTACACTCATTTCATCTTTTCCTATTTATTTTCCACTGGAACTAAAGGACGATCAGGCTTAATAAAGAACCATATCAAAGCTGCGATAATGACAGGGATAATGTTGATTAATAGAGTGGTGTTCCAACCCATTTCTTGTGCAAACCATCCGCAGATAATGGGAGATGTGATCCCTCCAATGGCTCCCCACGTATTCATCCAGCCACTGACGGAACCTGAGAATTCTTGACCTAAATCGTTCGCAATCGCCCAAGAAGCAACAATAGGTAACCCTAGTGCACCAAGAGTGATGGTCAACCAAACAACGTTTGATGTAGGACTAACAGAGTAAGCAGAGAGATACAAGCCTACCATGAAAACGACAAAACCGAATACAGCCATACCCCCACGTGCGATCATCCTCGAGTTTGTTCTTTGTAGGATTTTATCGGAAACAGCACCTCCGATTAGAACAGAGAGACAGATTGCCAACCATGGAAAGCTTGCAGCAAATCCCATTTCTTTTAGAGAAAAGTTCCTTGCCTCCATCAAATAAGTAGGCAGCCATGTTAAAAAGAATGTGTTCATGTAGATCACAACTAGATATTGAATCCCTACCAGCCAGAATCGGTAGTTTTTCAAATACTGCTTCCAAGGGGCTGATTTTTTTTGAAGACCGGAAAAACTGCGGTTTTCAATAATGAGCCTTTTTTCTGTTTCAGAAATCCAAGGATGCTGTTCTGGCTTATCCCGTCCGAAGAAATACCAAGCCACTGCAACTACGATGCCCAAAAGACCAAAAACATAAAATACCCCATGCCAACCAAACGCTGCCAAAATAGCTACTGAGATCCCAGGTGCAATAACCGGACCCAAGAAGGAACCAGCTAACAAAGCACTAGACGCACGTCCTTTTTCATGCTTTTGAAACCAGTGCGAGTTGAATACAGCGTTCCCCGGATACATCGGGCCCTCACCAGCTCCAAATAAAAATCGTACGATACACATGACAACATAATTGGCACTAGCAGCTGTTAAAGCAGTAAAGAGGGACCACCATGCAACTGCGATGGTCACGATCTTCCTTGCGCCAAACTTTTCAGCCAGCATACCGCCAGGAATTTGCGCAAAACAATACCCTAAGTAAAAAAGTGAAGAAAGTAGTCCAAATTGAACTTTATTCAATCCTAAATCTTCCATCATTGGTACAGCTACAATAGAAATATTTGATCGGTCCATGTAAGCGATGAAACCAATGATAAAAAATAGAAAGGCAAGTCCCCAACGTAACCCGATTTTCTTTTCTTTTACCTGTACCATTTCTACTTGTTTTTCAGCTTCCATTCTTCCCATCGTACCCTCTCCCTTTTTAAAATAAATGTAGAAAAGCAGCAAAAAAATAGGTAATCATTTTAATAGTCATTCAATTCATTAGTCGTTCTTGCTCTTTTCTGCCAGCTTATCCCATAAGGGGTCAAAACGACGTAGATAATTCTCTGCACCTAACTGTTCTAAATCTTGGCGGCGTTTTTCATCGGCTTCCTGTTCCTTTTTACCAATTTCGAGATAGGTTAATGCATCCTCTTTTGGGACCACTAACAAGCCATCGTTGCTTCCGACAATAATATCACCCGGATTAATAACACAACCGGAAATGGATACTGGAACATTTACATCGCCATCAAGACTGTAAACCTTGGTTGTTAAAGGGGAAACAGCGTAAGAAAAAACCTTAAATTGAAGATCAATAATCATCCTGGTATCTGTAACCGGTCCGTTAATGATACAAGCAATAGCACCCTTTTCCATCGCAAGTTTCGTGGTGATTTCGCCCCAACAAGCAAAACGTTCTTCTTCGTTCATATCGATAACAACGACATCACCAGGTTTCACAAAATCCAATGCCTTATTGACTAATAAACCATCATTGGGAGGAATCCTTACGGTGACTGCAGGTCCTGCAAAGGTGTTGTCAATTGGAAATAAGGGTTTGATTTTTCTTGTACTGATTAATTGAAAATTGAGACTGTGTCCATAATCACTTGGCGAAATCGCTTCCAACTCTTTAATCACTTGTGGATCTGGTCTTTGAATTTCAGAAATAATCTTCATTAAGTTATTTCTACCCCTCTCTTCTATTGTATACAAATACAAATACATTATATAGGTGGAAAAGATAAATTGTAAATACTATTTAGAAAATTATATTTTTTACTTTCTATTCTTAAATACATTTTCAAAAAAGCCTAAAAGGGTGCACCAATGTTGGCGCACCCTTCTAGTGATTTCTTTATCTTTCTTTTTTTAATCCCCATTTATGTCATAAGGATTTCTAGCTCTAGATTATTACCAATAATTATCCAGCAAATGTCGTAAGTTTCGTGAAATACTTCATACGTTTCTTTAATTATGTAATAAATCTCTTAAAATATGTCATAAGTGCCTAGTTACGAAATAAAATGCCACCAGAACCGTCCCCCATGGTCTCCCTTCTCACTCAATAACATTCTCCTTAGAAGGATCAACCAACTTCCATTGTGGCATTCATTTTAGTAACCTCTTTAATAGCTTCTTTCATCCCATCATTTTCAATTTTAATGAGATAATTCGTCACAGCCTCTGTTAACAATGGCACATTATTTAGGTCCATACCCCAAACTTTTTCATATGCAAGTACAGATGTAACAATTTGTTTTATACCGCTGTCTGTTCCGTCATAGTTTTGCCATAAGGATTTATATAGATCTAAAATATCTTGATCATCCTGCAGTTGGATTTCTTCTTCCCCTCTTTTTCCTTTGTAGTAACTGATTAAGGCGCTAAGGGAGAAAGTTAATTTTTTTGGAAGTTCCTTCTTTTTGTCCAGATATTCCAGCAACGATGGTAAATCCCTTGTTTTGAACTTTGACATCGAGTTTAAGGCGATGCTGCTCAAATAGTGATTGACAAATGGATTCATAAACCTTTCCAGCACAGCTTCTGCAAAAAGCTTCAATTCTTGTTCTGGCATATCTATTACAGGGACAATTTCTTCATAAATTAACTCTTCCACAAACTTCTTGGTTATTTCATTTGTTTATTACAAAAAATTAGAAATATAGGAAGAAAATGCTTAGAAATGCCGCAGGGACGGTTCTAGCTACAAGAACCGCCCCCTTGGTTTTATAAATTAAGTATGCGAAACAATGATCTCGCATTCTCCATCCAACTCAAACTCTCCAAACCCAACAGGAATAATAAAATGGGTTCCCTTCCCTAATTCATATTTTTCACCATTATGGATGAGTGATCCCTGTCCCTTAATCACACTGAAAAGCAAGTATTGCTCATCAAATGAAAAGGATACCTTCCCATGGATATCCCATTTATAAACAGAGAAAAATTCCGACTCCACAAAAGTCGTAACCATGGCATTTTCGAATTCCTCTACTCGCGGCGAATTCATTGCATTTTGATGAGGCACTGTCGTTACCTCAATCGCCTTTTCTATATGCAAATCACGCAGGTTCCCTTCCGCATCCCTGCGATCAAAATCATAAACCCGATAGGTAGTGTCAGAACTCTGTTGCGTTTCCAATACGAGCGTTCCTTCACACAAAGCATGGATTGTACCACTTGGGACATTGAAAAAGTCACCCGGCTTGATTTTAACACGGCGCAGCAGGTCGTTCCATTCCCCCTCATTAATATGCTGGATTAGTTCTTCCTTTGATTGGGCGTTATGTCCAAAAATTATATCCGCCTCTTCTTTGCAGTCGATAATATACCAACATTCTGTCTTTCCAAGCTCACCGTTTTCATTCACTTTTGCATAGGCATCATCGGGATGAACCTGTACGGATAAATCCATATTGGCATCCAAAATCTTGGTAAGCAGCGGAAATACCTCTTTCTTTTGACTTCCAAATAACTCAGGATGCTCACTCCAGAGATTGTCCAAGGTCATGCCGGCATATGGACCGTTTTCAATGACCGAAGGGCCGTTTGGATGAGCAGAAATAGCCCAGCATTCTCCTGTTAGTTCTGATGAAATTTCATATCCAAATTCCTTTTGTAATGCCGTTCCGCCCCAAATTCTCTCTTTAAAAACAGGTTTTAATATTAATGGCTGCAAAATAGCCTCCTCCTAATGATGTAAATTTGACACATCGGGGACGGTTCTCCCGGCCCCGAAAAAGCCACAAGAACCGTCCCCATGGCCCACTCATGGTCACCGATGGTCAAGCATTTTGTATTGGGCTTTCACTAATTCATAATAGATTCCTTGTTTAGCCATGAGATTTTCATGATTTCCCTGCTCCAGGATATTACCGTGATCAAGAACCAAGATGTTGTCGGCTTCCCGGATTGTTGATAACCTGTGGGCAATCATAATGGCTGTTCTTCCTTTTAATAACGTTCTTAATGCCTTTTGAATCTTGACCTCTGATTCCGTGTCAATACTTGCGGTGGCTTCATCCAAAATGAGAATTTTTGGCTCAGCGAGAAGGGCCCTGGCGAAAGAAAGGAGCTGGCGCTCACCCACCGACAAGATATTGCCCCGCTCTTCCACCTCCGTTTGATAGCCATTCGTAAGCTGGTTAATAAACGAATCGGCTCCTACTACCTTCGCGGCAGCGATCACTTCCTCGTCACTGGCACCCGGATTTCCAAAACGAATATTTTCCATAATCGTTCCTGAAAAGATAAACGTGTCCTGCAGGACCACGCCTATTTGCGAGCGGAGACCCGCAATCGACAATTCATGAATGGGATGGCCATCGATTTTGACAACACCTGAGGTTGAATCATAGAAGCGGCTGACCAAGTTAGCAATGGTCGTCTTCCCGGAGCCCGTATGGCCGACAAGCGCAACCGTCTCTCCCGCTTTTATTGAAAAAGAAATACCGTTTAACGCCTTTCTTGATCCATCATAGGAAAATTCCACATCCTCAAAATCAATCTGCCCTTTAATAGAAGAGAGAATCATAGGTTTGGAGGCCTCCGACACAAGCGGTCTTTCATCTAAAAACTCAAAAATCCGCTCCGAAGAAGCCATTCCAATCAACAGCTGATTATACAGCTGGCCAAGACGCGAAATCGGCTCCCAGAACATCCCTAAATAAAAGGCAAAGGAGACAAATTCCCCGATTGTACTTTCACCTCCCGAAACAAGAAAAGCCCCGTACCAGATGAGAATGGCCGTCCCCAAAGCATTGGTGATCTCGACAAACGGTCCAAACATGGCATTTTTATGGACTGCTTGTTTCCAAGTTTCAAAGTTTTCCTGGTTGACTCCCTTAAAAAATTGAATGTTTTCTTTTTCTTGGGTAAAGGCCTGCGTGACGCGGATGCCTTGAATGCTTTCATTTAAATGGGAATTGAGCTTCGACTGGACGAGCCGAACCGATTGCCACTGCAGCCGGATATTTTTTCGCAGGCTGGTGGAGATGAAAAACATGATCGGCAAAATCACCATAATCGCAATCGTTAATTTTGCATTCAAAGAAAATAAGATAATAATAACCGACAGCAATAGGAGAAAATCGGTTAATAGATTAATAACACCACTTGTAAACAGCTCCTGCAGGGAATTAATATCATTCATAATCCTCACAAGAATCGACCCGCCCGAACGCTGGTCGAAGAACCTGTGTGATAGGGACTGTACATGTGTAAACAAATGCTGCCGCAAATCATAAATGACATTTTGCCCAAGCTTATTCATCCAGCGGATTCTTAGCAAATTGACAAAATAGGATAAAACATACAACCCTGAAATGATGAAAATCAGCTGGAGCAATAAGGTTGTATCTTTTTCAACAATCGCCTTGTCAAGGGTATAGACGCCAATTAAAATCGGAATGATTAAACGGATGGCTGTTGAAATGATCACTGTCATAAACGAAAGAGGCAGTAAATTTTTTGTATAGGGCTTTAAGTATTGCAGCAAGCGCCACATCTGTTGCCAGTTAAACGATTTATCAATCACTTCATCCTGAGAGTAATGAAACCTCTCGAGGATGAGTTGTTTCTTTCGTTGTTCCTCCATGTTTCACTTATCCTCCCGCCTTTTGCATAATCGCTGCCTGATCCTGATATTGGATATTGTAGATACGCCGGTACGCTCCACCATGGGCGAGCAGCTGTTCATGTGTGCCGCGTTCGATGATTCTTCCCTGATCCAGCACCAAAATTTCATCGGCATGCTTAAGCGATGAAATACGATGGGCAATAATAAACGTCGTTCTCCCCTTCATGACTTCTCGGAGGGCCTTTTGAATATGAAATTCAGTTTCCATATCGACCGCACTAGTGGAATCATCTAAAATGAGAATCGCCGGATTCATGCAAATGGCGCGTGCAATCGCAATCCGCTGTTTTTGCCCCCCGGAGAGCCCCATTCCCCGTTCACCCAGCTTCGTGTCATATCCATCAGGCAGCTCCATAATAAAATCATGAGCCTGTGCCCGTTTGGCCGCATCGATAATTTCCTCCAACGCCGCATCTGGTCTTCCGTAAGCAATATTTGCCTTAATAGTGGATGAAAACAGAAAGGTTTCCTGTAAGACAACGCCAATTTGCGAACGCAGCATTTTCAACCCGTATTCCTGAATAGGTCGATCATCAATCACAATCTTTCCTGCCGTCGGTTCATAAAAACGGGATAGAAGCTGAATCATGCTGGTTTTTCCAGAACCTGTTGCGCCAATAAGCCCAATGGTTGTTCCTGGAGGCGCGGAAAAAGTGATTTCCTTAAGTGCGGCCGCCTCTTCCGATTGATAGTGGAACGTGACCTGATCGAAGTTCACTTTTCCTGCCATTCTGCCGGTATTTCTGATGTCATCGCCATCCATAATCGTTTCATCTGCTTCCAATACTTCAAGAAGCCTTTCGCCGGAAGCTTTTGCCTGTGAGAACATATTGATGGTAAATCCCAGGTTCATAATCGGCCAAATAATATACCAAACAAGACTGTAGAAGGCGACAAGCTCCCCGGGTTTTAAGGCTCCACTGATCACTTGAAATCCGCCATAGGCCAGCAAGGCGACAACGGAAATATTGCCGATCAACTCCATCAGCGGAAAATACTTCGACCATACCACCGACGTAGCCAGCTGCTTGGTCCTGTACTCCTGATTGGAGGAGTTAAAGCGCTTCGTTTCCTCCTTTTCTTTTGACAGGGCTTTAACCGTATGGATCCCGTTAATATTTTCCTGCACCATGGTATTTAAGCGGCCGAACGATTCGCGAATCCCGCGGAACGCCGGATGGACGGCTCTATCGAACTTATAAACCACCACACTTAAAAAAGGCAGCGACATCATCGTGACCAAAGTCAGGGAAACGGAATAATAGAACATCACACAAAGACTGGTCCCCACTACAATGACAAAGCGAAGGACCTCGCTAAAGCCGAAGGATACAAAAAAACGGAAACCTTCCACATCCGCGGTCAAACGGGACATTAGATCCCCTGTCTTTGCGTTATCGTAATAGCTGAAGGATAGCCGCTGCAGCTTTTCATATAGAGCATTTCGGAGCAAGTACACGGATTTAATACCGAACATATCTGCCAAATAATGCTGAATGAAAGTTGAGAAGGCTTTTACCCCCATGATCACGATAAATCCCAAGGCAATCCACGGCACCCAGTCATATTTCCGCCCAAGCACGACATCATCAATGGTTACCTGCAAAATGACCGGATAGATGACGGTAATCGCAGCGACAAGCAGCATAAAGAGCAACGACCAGATAAAATCCTTTTTAAAAGGAAGATAAAACGACTTTAACTTTTTAAAAACGAACATTTTTTTCCTCCTTATGTACCCTGAAAATTTACATACCTTACATTTATATAGATTTAAGTTAGAAATATTTCGAAAATCGTTAAATTAGGTTGTCTAAATTTTTGATAAACTCCACCTCCTTTAGTGCCATAAACCGGCACCTATGTAAGCCCTTCCATTATTTTAGCAGTACGATTCCCTCCATCCTATTGGCAAAACCATAGATTCATTGGTTAAAATAAAGTCTTTTGCCCACAAAGAAAAAACGTACCACCTTCGACGTGGCACGTTTCTTCTATTAGTATTATTTATTGCTCTCAGTCAATGCCTGATGTCCCAGCAAAAGCGCCCCTGTAATCCCGGCATCATTGCCTAAACCAGGGCTTACAATATATTCTGACAGCTCCGGCAATGAAACATAATCACGGAGAAACTCCTTCAAATGCTGGTAGATAGATGGGAATACCTGTTTCTGGTTCATGACGCCGCCGCCCAGGATAATCTTTTTCGGCGAAAGAATCAAAATATATTGCATCAGTGCCTGGGCGATATAGTATCCTTCTAATTCCCATACTTCATTTCTGTCCACTAACTCAATTCCTTTTTGCCCCCAGCGCCCTTCAATGGCAGGGCCGGCCGCCAATCCTTCCAGACAATCACCGTGGTACGGGCACCGCCCCTGATATGGATCCTCCGGATGACGCCTAACCAAAATATGCCCCATTTCCGGATGAGAATGCCCTTGAAGCATTTGTCCCTGGACGAGCGCTCCTGCTCCAATTCCTGTTCCAACCGTTATATACAAGCAGCTATCCATCCCTTTGGCTGCACCAAAAGTCGCCTCGCCTAACGCGGCGGCATTCACATCCGTATTAAATCCGATGGGAACCCCAAATTCATCCTCAAACCCTTGCACAAACGGATAATCCTTCCATCCTGGTTTTGGGGTAGACGTGATGTGCCCGTATGTGGGACTTTCCCGGTTAACATTAATCGGGCCAAACGACCCAATTCCAATCGCTTCGATCGGGTATTTTTTAAAAAATTCAATGACCTTCGGAATCGTTTCATCCGGGGTAGTGGTAGGGATATGAATTCGGTCCACGATCGTTCCCTTTTCGTCTCCAACGGCACAAACAAATTTTGTCCCGCCAGCTTCAATTCCACCAAGCATTCGCAGCTCCTCCTAATCTATTATTCATTAAACCGGCCTGCGCCCTTCAGGAAATGAAACAATGCCCCGATTAGGTTTGCATCATTATCAAATTGACAGGCTTGCACTTCTATTCGCAACGTTGAAATGTCGTCCCTTAACCTATTCAATTCACGATTGATCCCGTCAATCACTTCCTGCCGCTTGCTAATGCCACCGCCAATGAAGATTTTTTGCGGGTCCAAGGCATATGTTAAATTATAAATTCCGATGGCGAGCCGTTTATAAAATTCTACAATACTCTCCTTGGCAATCGTGTCACCTTTATCGGCAAGAAGAAATACTTCTTCACCGTTCAACGTTCCTTTTGCCAGTGACTTTCTCCTGGCAACCTCCTCCACTAAAGCATGGGTTGAAGCAGTCTTGCTCCAGGTTTGATCAAGCGGGTTTTTAGACTGTGCTCCCATAATCATGTAACCGAACTCCCCGCCGTGGAGAGATGCGCCGCGTAAGATCGATTGGTTAATAACGATACTGCCGCCAATTCCTGTACCTATGACAATACAAATATAGTATTCCGTGCCTTTTGCTGCACCTAACCATCCTTCCGCCAAAGCGGCGCAATTGGCATCATTTTCGATCGATACCGGGAAACCCGTTCGCTCCCTTATGAGGTCAGTCATACAAACTCCATGTATATACGGAATCGCACTGGCACCGCCAATAAATCCCGATTTAACATTTACAGCACCGGGTGAACTTAAAGCAATGCCTTGCAATTCAAATGAATTCGAATATTCTTTTGTTACTTGGCTAAGTTTCTGCAAGAAACTTTCTAATCCTTCACAAGGAGTTGGAAACTTCCCACTTTCAAATTTCTTTCCTTCTTGATCCATAACAGCATATTTTATATAGGTGCCGCCAATATCGAATACCATGTACGCTTTCATCCGACTCACCTCATTTTCATCCACTGCCGATTTCATGGTTAAAACCCATTGTTTTCAGACAACTGTTTATACCATTTCCCTGATTTTTTAACCGTTCGTGTTAAATGGTTCTTTAAATCTACTTCCACTAATCCATATCGGTTCTTATAAGCGTTCGTCCATGACCAGTTATCCATGAAGGTCCATAGGTGATATCCCAAGCAATTCGCTCCCTCTTCAAGCGCTTTATGCACCCATTTCAAGTGTTCCTGAATAAATTCAATCCGATAATCATCCTCAATAAACCCTTCCACATGACGGAACTTTTCTTCCCCTTCAACACCCATTCCATTTTCCGAAATAAAGAATGGCAGATTACCATAGTTGTCACGGAGGTCAATCATAATATCATAGATAACTTCCTCGCAGATTTCCCAACCACGGTGCGGATTGATTTTCCTGCCTGGCATGATATAAGGATCAAAAAGATGTTC
Source organism: Neobacillus drentensis (assembly GCF_036962765.1). Lineage (GTDB taxonomy): Bacteria > Bacillota > Bacilli > Bacillales > Cytobacillaceae > Neobacillus > Neobacillus drentensis_C. The sequence goes on along the minus strand of NZ_JBALOS010000032.1, from coordinate 37,369 downwards.
CGGCATAAACGGAGCATTCTCCGGCTCAGGCTTCACTTTCGCTTTCACACGGCGCGGCTGGTAGTAGTTCACGCCTAATAGATCAATCGGATTATTTCTAATCACTTCTAAATCACCAGCCTCCACGGCTGGAAGCAGGTCTCTTTCATTTAAAATATCAATCAAATCACGGGGATACTCCCCTTTTGTGACCGGATCAAGGAAGCTGCGGTTAAAGAATAAATCCGAAATATGGGCAGCCTTTACATCTTCGGCATCCTGGCTCCGTGGATAAGATGGGGTGAGATTAAGGATAATGCCAATTTTCCCGTCCACATTAATTTTTCTAAAGGCTTCTACTGCCTTCGCATGGGCCACAATGGTATAGTGGGCAACCGTTGCCCCCCGTTTGAAATCCACTATATTTGGATAATGCCAATTATATAAATACCCGGCCTCAACCGGGACGATCGGTTCGTTAAAGGTAAACCAATATTTCACACGGTCGCCAAATAAGCGAAAACAGGTCTCCGCATAATTCACATAGGCATCGATGACCTCCCGGCTTTCCCAACCGCCTTTTTCCTGCATGCACATCGGCATATCGAAATGGTATAAATTCACAAATGGTTCGATGTCATGAGCAATCAATTCATCGATGACCTGGTTGTAAAAGGCAACGGCTTTCCCGTTTACTTCACCAGTTCCATCCGGTATCAAACGTGACCATTGAATCGAGGTCCGAAAGGAGTTATGGCCCGTTTCTTTCATCAGCTGTATATCTTCTTTAAACCGATGATAGAAATCCGATGTATGTTCCGGACCAACCCCATGATGAAAACAAGCAGGTTCCATGCTGTACCAATAATCCCAGATACTTTGCTTTCTTCCATCCAACAGCGCTGCGCCTTCCGTTTGCGGGCCTGATGCGGCACTTCCCCACCAAAAGTTTTTTGGAAAACGATAGGTAAGGTTATATTCTTGCAAACTATTAACCATTGATTATCACCATTCTTTTATTTAATTTTTCTCCATTCACTTGGTGTCGTTCCCACACTTTTTTTGAACTGTTTATAGAAATAAGCCGTATCCGAATACCCGACCTTTTTGCCAATTTCACCTGCACGGTAATGGGTGGTTTTGAGGAGCTCCTTTGCCTTTTCCAATCGGTATCGGTTTAGGTATTCTGAAAAAACCGCCCCTACTTCTTTTTGAAATAATTGCCCCAAATAGATGGCATTGACATGAAACTGCTGGCCCAATGTTTTTAACGAAATCCCTTCATCATAGTGGGCATGGATATAATCAAGGACATTTTGGACAATCGGACTGCGATTATTGACTTGCTTATGGATTGAAAAAATTAATTCCTGGCAATATTCCTTCAAAATGGCTTTCATCTCGTCAATATCAGAGCTATACACGATTTTTTCGATGGCAGCTGTATGATAGGAGAGATCGTTCGGCTGCAACGAATAATGGATATAAGAAAGTAAATCAAAGATATATTTTCTGGCAGCTGGCGGGGAGATAAAACTGGAATTCTTGGTGAGATCCTGAAAAAAAGAATCAATCCGTTGAAAAACTTCTCCATCTGCTTTCAATAGCTGCTTGACAATCGTTTCTTTAAATTCTTGCTGTTTTTTTAATTCTTCATGCTTATCAATCGTCAAATGTTCGGAAAGAAGTACATTTGGGCATGAATATAGCTGCAATAAGCTATATTCCCTTGCTCTCATAAAACTTTCTTCTAATTCGTCTACCGTTTTTACCGGCTTTCCCATCGCTATATAGAATAAACCGGCCCCTCTTTTTTCATCCTTTAGCTGCTCGACCAGGCCTTGGTTATATCGATACAGTTCCTCTTCCTTTTCGCTCCCTAAAATAATGACCAGGTCTTGATTTGGACTGAATAAACAAACGGCTGAGCAATGTTCCTCAATAAAGGTTCTGATTTCCTTTAAAATCTCAACTCTGTAATAATTTTCAAAGCTTAAAATAGAAACAGCATAATACGGCTGAGTAAACTGGATATCATATAATGACAATCTTTCCAGACAGTCGTTCTTCTCAATCTCGCCATTTAAATACCGCCATAAGGTATTGTCCATTAGGGTAGACGGTTCCTGTGCCTGATTACCTCCCGACAATGCATTCATTTTCCGGCCTACATTTTGAATGGTCGATAATAATTCTTCCTCATCCACAGGTTTGACTAAATAGTTTTCAATCCCTAATAACAGACCTTGCTTAATATACTCAAACTCTTGATAACCAGTTAAAATTATACATTTCACCTTCGGCTGGATTTTTTTCGCTTCTTCAATTAAATCCAACCCGGACATTTCTCCCATTAATATATCGGTAATTAGGAGATCGACTGGATGTTCTTTAAGATAGGCAAGAGCCTCTTCCCCACTCTCGGCACGCGACACAATTTCAAAGCCATAGTCCTCCCAATCTAGGAGGGCTTGAAGGCCTATCGTAATTAACGGCTCGTCATCAACCAGAAGCACCTTATACATGGCTGGTCCCTCTTACTGGAATAGAAAGTGTCACAATCGTTCCCTTATCTTTGATACTTTTCACAGAAATGCCGAATGCGTTTCCAAATTTCAGTTTTAAACGTTGATGGATATTTCTTAATCCAATTGAATCCATTTCATCTCCGTCTTCACAATTAAGATGCTGGACAATCATCGCAAGATCCTCCTCCGTTATCCCCTTACCATTATCCTCCACTGTGATTTCCAATGTTTCCCCAAGCTGAGTGGCACGTATGTGCAGCTCATTTTCAGAGCAATTCTTTCTAAAACCATGAACAAAATAATTTTCGATGATCGGCTGCAAAATGAGCTTTTGCACAGGTGTTTGCTCCACGTCACTAGGTATATGAATATCAACCTGTAGTTTGTTTGGGAATTTAAATTGCATTAATTTTAAATACTGATTGACATATTCAATTTCTGTATATAAAGGCACCGTATCTTTTGATTCTAACGAGTAGCGGAATAGCTTTGATAAATGGAAAATCATTTTACTAGAAGTTTTTGAACCCTCTACGACAGCCACCATCCGTATCGCCTCTAACGTATTAAATAAAAAATGAGGATCGATTTGAGCCTGAAGCGCTTTTAATTCCGCTTGCTGCTGCTTTAAATTTAACAGGTAAAATTGTTCAATATAATTATTCAATTCATCTAACATAGAATTGATATTGACAGCAATCCTTGATAATTCATCTTCATGCTTAGATTCCGGTATCCTGGCATCCAGATTTCCGTTCTCAACCTGCCGAATAATCGAAACAATCTTATTAATACGCCTTGAATAATTTCGAGTAAACGAATAGGACATTAAAATGGAAATGATGATGAAGAATATAATGACGCCCCACATGGTTCCCCTTACGATCGTCAGCTTTTGCCACCCTCTATCGGGAATAACACTGACATACGTATAATCCCCCTGGTTTGCAATGGTACTGATATAAAAATGATCATTCTGCCACTTTATTTTTTTCTCATTTGTTTCAGGCTTTATCTGTTTGATCATAACTAAGGGAACATCACCCTTATTGTCGGAATAGATGATTTTCCCTTCAGCATCCATGATAAAAAAGGAAGCAGGCACTCCATCGCGCTTTTTGACCATTTTGTCTAGACGATTAGTAGAATAAAAAATAGTAATCTCACCTATTTTTTTCAAGGTCACTGGATTGTTAACAACAATCTTTTTGGTAAAGGTATCTCTTAGTTTCCGGCCTCTTGGAATACCATCCCCTCTAAACTTGGGAATCCCTTCTGAAAGAAGTGGGCTGTCCAAATTCATGGAATGATCGATGATGCTTTTATTCCATCGTAAATATTGATAAATGAGCAGGTATTCTACCGAAGGGGTTTCCAACGAACGTAAACTGATCGCATTAATATCGCTGTCTTGACCGAAATAGGCATTAAAATACGTATCAATATTAATCGGTACAAAGGACTTGGCCTCCGAAAATTTATTAAGACGGTATTCCAAATATTTCGCATACCCGTTTTGAAGGGCAAAGGACATATCATCAATGACTTCCCCTTTAACATAAAAATCCCTTTTGGATCGATTAATATCTGCATCTTTAGCGGAAAAATAATCCTCCACCCGCTCCATCGTTCTGGTATTGACGTTCACTTCTTTTTGAATAATCACTTCGGAGTAATAGTTCGTAATCGTAACGATTAAAACAATGATGGTTAAAATAATAGTGATAGATGATGCCAAGAATAGTTTATTAAATATTTTTTGAGTAAAACGTCCTTTTCTTCTTAATCCCATTTTGATGTCCTCAAATTATACTTATTGTTTTTTCTAGTCTACCACTGGAACCTACGGTTTCAAATAAAAGCAAGCTGAGATTTCCCACCCAGCTTGACTTTTTTGTTCTTATTTTTGCTTGCTCTTCCAATCGTCAAATTGCTTTTGAATTTCTTTTAATACTTTGTCAATTCCAGCTTCTTTTAACTTCTTATTATATTTTGGCAAGTACTCATCTGGGTCAACAGAACCTGTTGCCAATGCCGGATAGAATTCTTTTGAAATATTTGTAATCGATGCAAGCTCCGATCTAACTGGGTCGTTGTTAAAATGGAAACCAAGGGTTGGCGCTGTTTTGGCAGATTTGTTAAACTCTTCGAATTTATCCCATTTATCTTTAGGATCATTTTCATACAAATCCAAAACAAAAAAGTTTCCAAGTGAATAAGAAGGAACATTATAACGATCTATACGTGCTGGAAGGTCTTTAATCGTTCCATCCTCATTTTTCTCGTAATGAACGCCTTCAATACCTTTGTCAACAAGGTTGCGAAGGTATGGGTCTGTGTTAAGCAGTGTCAGGAATTCCATTGCTTTCTCAGGATTTTTTGATGTTGCTGAGATTGCCTGAATGGAACCGGATACAGAATCATTAATGGTAATCGGATCTTCAGCCGGAACAGAAACAACATCATACTTAGACGCGCGGGACCACAATAAATCAGCATATGGCTGAGAATCACCCATACGGACAAACCAGTTTTCTACATCCATCGGCCAGCTGTCTTTACTTGTCGCTGCATCTTCTTTAAGAAATCCAGATTTATAATATTTATGCATTGTTTTATATGTTTTCATTGTTAAATCAGACTTGAATTGATTGACCACATGGTCTCGATCGCCTTCCATAGCAAAGGCAAATGGCATTTCATTATTAAAGATATAATCGTATGGCAGATAGGCTTTGAATGTAGCCATTGGAGTGACGCCAGGTTCATTCTCTTTAATCGTTTTTAGCATCGGTTCAAGGTCTTCCAAGGTTTTTACTTTTGAAAGATCAAAGTGGTATTTGTCTACAAGGCGTTTATTAAAGGTATAAACCGATTGTCTTGCTGCCTCTTTATTAGTAGGAACGCCATAAATTTTTCCATTGACCTTAATTCCTTCTAACAGGGCCGGGTTGAGAGCCTCTTTAAGCTCTTTGCCCTCTTTCCCTAACATATCGTCAATGTCCTTAAAGGCACCTTTTTGGGCATTTTGAACGTAAGAGGTACCATTGGTAAAAATAATGTCAAACGGTTCCCCTGAATTGATCATCACCTGTGATTTTTGATCCCAATCCCCCCAGTCAATTTGCGTCATTTTCACTGTGGCATTGATTTTTTTCTTTGTGTACTTGTTGACTTCTGCAAAGACTTTTTCAGTATCTTTTTGCGGGGTTCCAATGGTGTACCAATTAATTTCATAAGGCTGGCCATTTTTACCGCTTTTTTCGGATGTGGCACTGTCTTTGCTGGTGCAGGCAGATAGAAGGGTTCCAGCTGCCAGTAGGGATGCGAGCATAATGCCTAACTTCTTTTTCTTCATTCCTCTTCTCCTCTTTCTGTTGATTATTCTTTAACGCCGCCAATCGTCAGTCCGCTAATAAAGTACTTTTGGAAGAACGGGTACGAGACTGCTATCGGTAAGGTGGCGATTACAACCATAGCCATTTTGGCTGATTCTTGCGGAATCGTATCAAATAAACTTGTCTGCATGATAGCGACATCCATATTTTTTCTCATAAATTCAAGATTTGCCTCAATTTTCATGAGTAAAGCTTGAAGCGGCACCAGATTAGGGTTATCAATATAAAGCAAGGCTGTAAACCAGTCATTCCAATAACCCAGTGTACTGAACAAGGCAATTGTGGCAATTCCCGGTAAGGAAAGCGGGAAGATGATTTGGAAGAAGATTCTCCATTCACTTGCCCCATCGATTCTTGCCGATTCCAAAATCGATTCAGAAACGGACTTTAAGAAGAAGGTTCTCATGATGATAATGTAAAACGCATTCATCGCAAGGGGCAGGATCAGTGCCCAAACGGAATTTTTCAAATGCAGGAACTGGGTGACAACGATGTAAGTCGGCACCAGTCCGCCGCTGAAAAGCATCGTAAAGAATGCTAGAAACGTGAAAAATCTTCGATACTTAAATTGCGGTCTTGAAATTGCGTAGGCATAAAAGGTAATCATGAACACACTGATGATGGTACCGATAATTGTAATAAAAATCGTGACACCATAGGAGCGGAAAAAGGACTCCTTCATACCCCAGAGATAATGATAGGCATCCAAGCTCCATTCCTTCGGGATCAATTGAAAACCGTTCCTGACAATACTTTCCTCACTTGTAAACGAAATGATAATGACATAGATAAAAGGAAAGATACACGTAAACGCGAGAATCCCAAGCAGCACACTAATAATAGCATTTGCGGCCGGATGCATATGTTGAGGGTTCCGATACTTCTTCCTGATGACCTTAGGCTTCCCCTCTTTTATTTCCTCTACTGGTTTTGAAATAAGAAGCGTTGATTGGGTTTGTTCTAGTTTTGGCATATCATTAGCCGCCGGGCGACTTTTCCTCCCTTCTAAAGAAATGAACATTAAAACAAGGCACTTTCCTCATCCACTTTACGGACAATGTAGTTGGTAATGATCACGAGGGTAAATCCAACAGCCGACTGGTATAGACCTGCAGCCGTACTCATGCCGATATCCCCCAGATTCATAAGACCTCGGTATACGAAGGTATCAATTACATTTGTCACCCCATATAGAGCTCCCGAATCTCTCGGCACTTGATAAAACAATCCGAAATCCGAGTTGAAGATCCGCCCAATATTCATGATGGTCAGGATAATCATTAATGGCTTAAGCATTGGCAGGGTAACATGTTTAATCTGCTTCCATTTTGAAGCGCCATCAATCATCGCTGCCTCATAATACGTCCGATCAATCCCGACGATGGAGGCTAAGTAAACGATACTGCCGTAACCAACGCCCTTCCACATGCTCATGAATACGAGAATAAATGGCCAATATTTCGATTCGCTATACCACGATATAGGGTCGACATGGAACCAGCCAAGAATATGATTTAACAAGCCGTGTTCCGTACTTAAGAAAGTGAAGACAAAATAACTGCCGATAACCCATGAAATAAAATGCGGGAACAAGATAGAAGTTTGGTAAACCTTCGACAGCCTCTTATTGATTAACTCACTGAGCAAGACAGCTGTTGCAACCGCCGTTACCAGCCCTAATACGATAAAGACAAGATTGTAGAGGATGGTATTTCTGGTAATGATCCAGGCATCATTTGTACTGAATAAATATTTGAAGTTGTCAAAGCCAACCCATTCACTATTCATGACGCTGGCAAAAAATCCATCGGGATCAATTCGGAATTTTTTAAAGGCCAATACCTGTCCAAACATCGGCAAATACGAAAATAGGAGCAGCCAAATTGTTCCTGGTAACACCATAAGCAGCCAAACTCGATTTTTATAAAGATCGCTTAATATCCTTTTCATGTTTCTCCTCCCTCCGAATGTTATGTAAGCACTTCCATACCTTTATTTTATAGGGAAAAGAGACCTAATTATAGTTGACTAATTTGGGATTAAGTGCAAAAATCTTAGAATCATACAACATTTAAGCAAAAAAAGTCAATAACCGACTGGGGCAGCTCCAGTCGGTTCATTTTTGTCCTATAAAACTCGAAAAGTCTTCATCTTCAGAGAAACCTTGCCACTAAACAGCTTCTGCTACTAGTTTGTCTTTTCTGGGGATATAACCAAAACGACACCGTTTTCGATTTGAATGGATGTTCCGATCGTGGTATTGTCTCGCAGCCAGTCATTTGCGTGAATGCTTAGGACATATCCGTTTTTCGGAATGGCAGAATTATTCCCACCTCTTTTAACCACTTTCCCATCTTCTACAGTGATTTCATATCCCCATGGGTTTGTTCGGGTCGTCTCTCCATAGACAGGCGTATACTGAATCAGCTGGCCAGCTCCACGGGATTTATTTACCCCATCTAACATTCGATAATCGACCACATCAAGGTCTCTCCACATGCTATCGATTAAGAACGGCTTAATAACCTTTTTTCCAATTTCCTGCGGTTGTTGATACGCCTGCATCATTAAGGTTTTTAAGGTATCTTTATACGAATTAGCTTCATCGGTCTGTCCGTTTTTGTCCGCCATTAAATAGTGAACAGCAACTTCTCCAGCTTCACCATAGACGGTAAGATTCTGAAGGTAAGGATCAATGGCAGTTAAAAATGCTTCATTATCAATGTCTTTGCGAATAGTTTCTGGAATTTGCTGCAGTTCTTTAAATTCAGTAATTAACTGCTCGGCTTCTTGGCTGCCACCCTCGCCATCATACGCTTTCCAGAACTGATCAATGACCGGCTGCAGTGTAAGTTCTAATGGCGGTACCACTAAAGCACTTTTCACTAAGAATGGTTTGATGACACCCTGCCCCACCTTTTGAGGGATCTGCTCGGATTGATTGAACAAGGTAATCAGCTGTTTCCTATATGCAGCAGCCTGGTCGGTATGGCCATTTTTCTGAGCCATCACATATTGAACAGCCGTTTCCCCCGCCTTACCATAGATATTTACTTTTTCTAAATAAGGTTCTATTTCCTGAAGGAACTTTTTATTGTCCATTTCCTGCTGAAGTTTAGCTGGCGCATGTTGAATCTTTTTAAATTCAGTGATTAACTGTTCTGCGGCTTGATCGGCATCACCTGCCACATAGGCCTTCCAGAACGCATCGATCAATGGCGTTAAGGTAAGGGACTCTGTGGTATTAATCGGTGAGGAATACATATTCTCCGCTACGGTTTTTAGCGTTTCTCCGGCCTCTCCACCAAAGGATTGAATACTGCGCTTCCATGAATCGATTGGGTCATAGGCCGCCGGATTCCAAGTATAATCCGCAATCGTGTACAAAGGAATTTTGGAAGCTTCGGCTTCGTTCATTGGATTTGCCGTTAACCCTGCAACTCCATGCTTGGATAAATCAGTATCACGTCCTACAATGGGACCAAGGAACAAGCTATTCCGGTCATAGTCGTTTACTGGGTAATTGTCCCATAATAACATATCGTGTTTAAATACTCCGTGAACCTCATCCGCTTCTTCGGCAGCGACCTGCTCTGACACAACCTTTTGACCTGTCCACATAACAACCGTGTCCTTGTCAAGTAATTCAGCAAATCGATCACGGTAAGGAGATGGCCCGTTTCCGGAATAATCCGTCGGAACGGTTATCAACCGCTCGGCCCCCTCATGGGTATTGATAAATTCTTCTGTAAACCGATTTAACAGATAAGCATGTGCAGAAGCAACCGGATTTGTATCTCCTGCAAATTTTTCCCGATCTTGCTGGCAGCTTAAGTTCATATCAATATCATCTAGAAAAATCGCATAGGAGCGGACACCCAAGTCCCACATCGTGTCCATCTTCTTTTCTAGCAAGGCGAAATCTTGATCCCCGGAATAGCAGATGGATTGACCAGGAGACAGCGAGAAGGTGAATTTCACATGATTCTCTTTGGCCTTTTCAATCAGCTCGGTAATTTCCGCTAATTCTGCCTCTGGGTAAGGATCACGCCAGTTCTCGCGATGATAAGGATCATCCTTCGGAGCGTAAATATACGTATTCAGTTTATTTTCTCCGTAGAATTCCAGCTGGGAGATTCTGTCCTCATGTGTCCATGGCGGGCCATAGAACCCTTCGATGGAGCCACGAATCGGCATTTCCGGCCAGTCATGAATTTCTGCCTCCGGAATCCAATCTCTTCCTTCCCGCTCTTGAATCAAGTGTTTGAACGTTTTGGCCGCATAATACGTTCCCGCCTTGTCCTTCCCGGCAAGAACAATCTGATTCTTTCCTTTTTGCTTGGATACCAGTACATATCCCTCATCCTTTAAAGATTCAGGTCCTACTACTCCCATCTGATCTAAGACAGCGTCTGAATCCTTATTTTCCGAAGGCCCGCCGACCCAGATGGTTACAGGGGTTGTTACCTTCTCCCCGGCATGAATACGGACAATCTGTTTTACGTCCGCAGCCTCCAATGCCTCAACAACTTCGTTGATAGCTTGTTCATCCGTTTTCTTGTCTACCACAATTCCGACATTTGGTGTCAGCGGAAACCCTTTATCTGATATTTTTAGCTCCTGCGGTATTGGATTCAGGGCAAGTTCTCCTCTGCTTGCCGCCGAAGCCTGTCCGGTTCCATTTGGAAACGCTGACAGAGTACACAGCCCGAACGTAACACAGACCGCTAACACCTGTTTTCCATGTTTAAAAAAAGACATTCTGTTTATCCTCCTCAAATCGCTTCCAGTAAGGACGGTTCTTGAGCCGTCCCCCACGTTACCATATCTTAGTTTTGTGATGCAAAGACGCTGAATTCGTACAGAGAGTAGCCCCAGCTGCTTGAACGTTTGATGCCTTGCATTTTAACGTATCGAGCTTCGACGGCAGGGAACTGAATTTCATCGGTTCCCCCGTTGCTGTTTAGCTCTGTGTAAACATCTGTCCACTGACTTCCGTCGTTTGACACTTGAATTTTATATTGTTTTCCATAGGCAGATTCCCAGTATAATTTCACTTTATCAATGGAATACACTTGCCCAAGGTCGACGCTGAGCCATTGATTATCTGTGTACAAGGAGGCCCATCTAGTATTGTTGTTCCCGTCTACGGCCAGGTTTGGCGTCAGCCAGCTGACTTCACTCGAAGAAGCGTCAGCTTTTTTCCCTTCCGCTATATTTTTCCCGTTAAGCGCCCGCTCCAGGAAGGTCGGAACCACGCCTATACTCAACTTCTGCGGGATTTCGTTTATCGCTGTCATCGATTGCTGGAGCACCATTCGCTTCGCAGCAGCCATAGCCGTATCCCCACTCTGCCCTGCCAGCACCATGTTAACGGCCGACTCACCTGCTTGTCCATATAGCTCCAGCTTATTTAAATACCCGGCGACCTCCTTCAAGAAGTTCGGATTATCCACCTGCTCCCGCAGCTGCTTAGCGGCCTGCTCCATCTTTCCGAATTCCTGTAACAAGGCCTTGCCAGCCACGGAAACTGCCTGACTGTCCTTTGCTTCCTCTGCCAGCCAAAATTGCTCGATTAGCGGCTTTACTCTTTCCGAAACTGGCTCCCGGTTGTTATTGAGACTCGTAGCATACGAGGCTTCCACAAAGAGATTTAAAGGTTCATAGGCTGCTCCGGCAAATTCCTTCAGACTCCGCTTCAGCGAATCAGCCGGATCATAGGCTTCAGGGTTCCACGTATAATCGGCAACGGTAAACAGTGGAACTTTTGAAGCTTCTGCCTCATTCATTGGATTGGCTGTTAAGCCAATCACACCATGTTCAGGCGTTAAATCCGAATCCCGGCCCGTCAGCGGCGCTAGGAACAAGCGGTTGCGATCAAAATCATTCACCGGATAGTTATCCCAAATCAGCAAATCGTGTTTAAAAATCCCATGAATTTTATCGGCATCCTGTGACGTAATCGTAGGAGCAACGACACCAATTCCTGTCCATTGAACAATAATGTCAGACTGAACCAGCTCAGCAAAACGTTTCCGGTAAGGAGTGGTTCCCGCCTGATAATAGTCTGTCGGCACCGTGATTAAGCGCTCCGCACGGTTGTGTTTTTTAATAAATTCTTCGTTAAATCGATTTAATAGATACGCCTGTGCCGCTGCCGGCGGGTTCGGATCTCCGCCAAACATCGCCCTGTCTTCAGGGGAATGGAGGCTCGGGTCAATATCATCAAGGTATAAGGCAAACGATCTCACGCCGATATCCCACATGGCTTGGGCCTTTTGAATCAATGCCTTCAGGTCCGACTCACTGGAATAGGTGATTGTATTCCCCGGCGAAATTGCGAATGTAAAGGTGACATGGTTTTCTTGTGCGGCCTGGACTAGTTCGGTAAGCTCCGCTATCTTATCCGCAGGATACGGCTCTTTCCATTTTTCCCGGTGGTAAGGGTCATCCTTCGGAGCATAAATATAGCTGTTCATCTTATGCTCACCGTAAAATGCGATCTGACGCAAGCGATCCTCGTGTGACCATGGCGCACCATAAAAGCCTTCAATTGAGCCCCTGATCGGCATCGTAGGCCAGTCCTTAATTTCCACCTCAGGAATCCAATCCGTTCCTTTCCGTTCGACAATGATTTGTTCGAAGGTTTGGGTCCCGTAATACGTCCCTGCCTCATCATGTCCGGAAATAACAATATGTTTTTTATCCTTGGTGCCGTGTTTGGAGGAGACAATATACCCCTCTTTTTTTGTCATTTCCAAATCCTCCAGGCCAGTGTGCTGCTGAATGGTTTTCAGCTCGTCCGGGTCGGAGAATTCCCCCAGCCAAATGATGACAGGTGCCTGGAGCTTAGGATTCTTGATATCACTCTCCACAATGGTGGTTACACCTGCCTCCTTCAGGGCTTGCTTTAATTCAGCAATCGCCGCTGGATCGGTTCCTTTTTCCGTAACCAATCCTACTTTTGGATTCAGCGGGAAGCCTTTGTCTGTTTGTTCTAACGATTTCGGGATGGGGGATACAGTCATTTCGTAGGTTTCACTTGCCTTTGCTTTTCCTGCTGCTGGAATATTCAGCGGAACCAATAACCCTGATACCAAACAGGCTGAAACAACCGCCTTTAACGCTTTACTTTTTGCCACCTTTTCCACCTCTTCTTCTATCATTTTGAATTCTTAGGGACGAATCTCGTATTTTAAGATGTTCCGGTTTATTAGTAACCGTTTCCATTGCTTCGACAAAAAAAAGCAGGACAACACCAAGCAAGGAGGAAGTCCTCCTTACAAAGCGTCGCCCTGCCTGATCGTGTCAGTAACATGCGAAATCGTTATTCGTCCTATATGGGGCATTATAGACAATAGTGTATAAGGTTCATAGGGTCAAAAATCCTATTTTTCAAAAATAAGGAAATATATATAAATTATTGAGTGAAATTAATATCACTCGTCTTCTTGAAGTCTCATTGTATGGATATGGAGAGCTATATAAGCGGCTTCATCAACGGTCACTTCAATATTACACTTTTCCTTAATTCGGTTTATTGCCCAAAGACCAATTTCATATTCTTTGCTATATAAGATTTTTATTTCATTTAATAATTCGTTTTTTAAATGAATGCCCTGCTTTATGCGATCGATTGTATATGACACATGATCCGTTAAAGCGAGATGAATGTGCTCACTCAGTTTGCTGCCAAGGTATTGTTCTGCATAGGAGATAATCTCTTCTGAAATAATAAAGTGTTCTTCTGGAATACGACTCAAGAGTTGTTGCAGCTTTTCATTTTCCTTCATGACAAACAGCTTTTCAACCTTCTGAAAATGAATCAAATCATTTTTCCTCTTTCCATACGCAATTCCAGCTCCAAACGCGACCTTCTCCCCATCGCCATCGGTTACTAAGACAGCATTGTTATTCAGAACTTTCTTTAACCTCATTAGCCACCTCCTTTAACAGTCATTGACCATTAGAGCTCGTTACATAGAAAAAACAGTTAAAACATTGTGTTACCGTCACTTGCTCTCGGATTTCCAAACCTATAAAACTCGAAAAGTCTTAATCTCATACGGTTTGATTTCAACCTCAATAGGTGATGCCGATTCCTCTCCAATAGGTTCTTCCATCAAATTGGTCTCCACCCATGAGGTGATGCCTCTGGCAACATCCAGAGAAACCTTGCCTCTTCGTCCTTCATATTCGTGCAAGCGGATAATGATACCGTTACCATCATAAGCTGGCTTAATAGCATCAATCCAAACATGGTCCGAATCCATTTCGAGGAAAGACTCATCCTTTGCCCATTTCCCTTCAGAAGCCACAACAGGATCGTTCAAATCCCACGCTGTCTCCACCGTTTTCGCTTTGCGCCATTCCCCGATATGCGGGTAAAGCGAATAAACGAACGAATGGGTTCCCTGATCTGCTTGTGGATCAGGATGAATCGCTGATTTTAATAGGGTGATACGCATTATATGTTCTTTAATGTCGTAGCCATATTTGGAATCGTTCAGTAGGCTTACACCATAGTCCGGTTCTGACAGATCGGCCCACTGATGGCCGACCGTTTCAAATTTGGCCATATCCCAGCTTGTATTCCAATGGGTCGGGCGCTTCACATTTCCATATTGAATATCATAGGTGGCCTCGGTGGCGCGGATATCCACTGGGAAAGCAGCCTTCAGCAGTTTTCTCTTTTCATGCCAGTCCACCGTTGTTTCAAAATCAATGCGGCGGTCATTTTGATAAAAGACAATCCGCTGGGAGATTTCAGAATGGTGATAGGTCCACTTAGCAAGAATTGTAAACGTCAATTCCCCATTTTCCACGACTTCAAAACTGATTAAATCACGGATTTCTTCCATTTTTTCTTGATAAAAGAGATCGATATCCCAAGCATCATGGGCAAGCGGCTTATCTTCAAAAATTTGCAAGATATTTCCCTTTTGATTCTCAGCGAGGACCCCACGGCCTGCTTCCTTATCAAAGAGGGACGTCATTTGGCCAAATTCATTCCATTCAACCAGGTAATACGGCGTTTCCAATTTCCGGTCCTGGTAGCTGAAATTCGAATTCGTTTCCTGAACGGCTGCCGCCGGCTCAAAATATAACGTCTTGGCCCCAAAGGAAGGAAGGGTGTCGACCTCAATCAGCCAGCCGTTATCCCGTTTTTGATGGGTTAAGATTTCTCCCTTGCTGTTTTTCCAAACGCCTCCGGCAAAATCGGCAAATTGCTGGACCGCCACATTTTTCTTCCCCTGGTGGTGAGTGGCATTAAAGAGCACGACAGAGCGGTCATCCTGTTCGATTCCGCGCTTGATAATGCGGGATTCCAGGCTTCGGACTAGCTCATGCGCCTCCTTATATTCTTCCTTGGCATCCTCATACACTTCATGGATGGAGGAGCCTGGAATAATATCATGGAATTGATTGCGCAAAATAATCTTCCAGCCATTTTTCAGTTCATCCGTTCCCATCCATTGGCCATTTTCAGAAAGCCATGAAGTAAGGAATTCAGCCCGTCGGTATAAGAGCTCCAATTTCCGATTCATCTGCTTCATAAACGCCTGGCTGGTATAAGTGCCCCGGTGGTACTCAAGGTACAGCTCGCCATCCCATTTATGAATATAGCCATCCGATTCGGCAACATTCTCGTGAAGCTTGTTAAAAAATTCCCCGGCTGTCGACGTTTTTACCTTCGGCATCCCTGGGAGCGCATCAAATCTGCGGCGCATTTCAAGCATATGCCGATTAACACCGCCGCCGCCATCACCATATCCATAAGAAAGAAGCAAATCCTTCGATAACTCCTTATCACGGTAGCCCTTCCAAGTGCCATTCACCGTTTTCGCGGTAATATAGCCATTATACGTATAGAACCAAGAGTCCGGAGAATTCCATGGCTCCGGCGTCGTAATAAAATGCGTTAAAATCTCGCTACCATCGATTCCTTTCCAGTAAAAGGTATCATGCGGCATCCGGTTATACTGATTCCAGCTAATTTTGGTCGTCATCATTGTTTTAATGCCTGATTTTGTTAAAATCTGCGGCAGCGCCCAGCTGTAGCCGAACACATCCGGTAGCCATAAATACTCGCAATCGACGCCAAACTCTTCTTTAAAAAAGTTCTTCCCGTGCAGGATTTGGCGGACAAGCGATTCGCCGCTCGGAATATTACAGTCCGACTCAAGCCACATCGCGCCGCCGGCTTCCCATTTGCCTTCTGCCACTCTTTCCTTTATTTGAGCGTAAATCTCAGGATAATCCGTTTTGATATAGTCATAGAGCTGAGGCTGTGTTTGCAGAAATAAATATTCAGGGAATTGCTTCATTAAATGCAAGACCGTTGAAAAAGAACGAGCAGACTTCTCCCGTGTATTTTTTAACCGCCAAAGCCAGGCCACATCAATATGGGTATGGCCGACAGTGTGGATCGTGATGTCTGAAGTTTTGGTGAAGGACTGAATCGCCTCCGTCAGGCTTTCCTCCGCCGCATAACAGGACTGATAAAATTCAGGGCTGCCGGGCTCGGTCCAATTAATTAACTGAAGGGCATCCGAAATCAACTTTTTCAAAATGGTATAGGCGGAATCCGACTCACTTGTTTCTTTTATCACTTCACAAGCAGCTAATAGGGTGTAATAGAGATTATCTACCCGGCGATCCAGCCAGCCAATCGCGGCTATCTGTAGTTTAAATTCATTTTCTGTCGGAACTCCTCCACCCTCAAGTCCTGACCAGAGCCTGAAATCCAAACGCATCATCCCCTTGGCCGTTTGGTTATCGAAGAGGACTTCTTCATGATTGGAATCGACACCCTGATAGGGTTTGCCATTGACAAATAGAAGCGACTCAAAGCCTGAATTATTGCCCCCGCCCGTTTTTCCAAACGAGAATAGACCGACAATCTGCTGATCGGCATATGGTAAATGAGTATCGATCTCTGCATGAAGCCAAATATAGCGATCGCGGCCTTTCCAGTAGTCGCCGATATTCATCACCTTTTGTTCATCATACGCAGCCGGTGGATAGGCACCAATTGAACCATCATCCTCCTGGGCGAAAAATTGATGAATTCCCTTAAGGTCTCGGTACCGGTAACCCTCTAATTCCCTGATGCGCTCTTCAAATTTTCTTTCTGTTAAGAACATGCTTTCACCTCGTTATAACTAGTTTTTATAATGAAAAGTTGCCTGCAGTGACGATCCGATGATAGACATTACCGCCTACTAGCCCCTCCACGATTTCCCATGGCCCATCATGGTGCAGCCGTTTTTCTTCCAATTCCTCGATCCGGGGAACCCTTCCCTCAAGCCACTCCTGAATCCGGTATTTGGCGGAATCCATCCGAGTCATGACGCCGCCATAACGAATATCGATCACTTCCCAGCCAAATGGTTTGTACGCTGCAAACCAAATGTCTCGGTGCTTTTGCCTTAAAAGGTCCACATTCTTCTTGATTCGATCCAAAGTAAGTAAAATTGATTTCATTTGTTCATAATCGTTGTTCTGATACGCCGCTAGGATCTTGAGGCCTATTTCCGCTTTGTCAGCCAGCACCCTTGCCAGCTGTTCATAAAAATCAAACAGAGTATCCCAAACTGGATTTTCTCGTTTAGCTTTTTCAAGCACAAGCACCAGCTGCTGATAGTGCTCCCCTAAAGGTAGGCCGCGGACATTCTCGTCATATAAACCTATTAAACTATCTTGGTATAAGAGCACTTTCGACGTCATCGAGGTATTCATGTTATCCTTCATGACACCCGGTGTTTCATCCAATAATTTCAAATTCATAAAATCGGCAAAATGCCCGTCACCGCAAAATTCAAAACGCTCTGCCACCTTTCCTTTTCAATAGACACTTCCTTTTGGTAAGTGTGCTCGGCAAATAATTGCATAATCGGGTAAGCTGTTGCAAACGGTGTTTCTGCTCCGTTATCCCCCCACAATGTTACAAAGATTTCGCCGATACCTTCCTGTTTACAGGCAGCCAGTGCCGCTTCTGTTGTCTCAATCGCCTTGCCATAGTTCGGCGCCAGTCCATTCCATGTCCAAGCCCCGCCGGCAAAAATCGGCGTGGAGCCGAGCAGCTTATGTTTTTGAAAATCTCGTTCATACACTTCTTGTTCTTTCCGGTAATAGTTCCAATAAACAAGCTCGACATCCGGAATCCCTTCAAGAATCTCCTCCCGAATGCTGCCGCTTTCATCCTTATAAGGGCTGTTTTCGGCAAACAGCGGGAAGTACATATCGCTCCAAATCATCGGTTTAAGCCCCAGCTTATCGGTAATGGAGACCACCTTTTGGAGATGCCGGTTCATGAGATCAATATGGTTCTCATAGCCATGCTTCTCCAAATATTTTCCTAGGCCAAGCTGAAACGTCTCGTCCATGCCAATATGAATCCGTTTGGTTCGAAATGGCTCGGAGGCCGCTTTTAGACAGCTCTCTAAAAACGCATACGTTTGGGGCTCATCCACGAGCAGGATATCATCGGTGTCTTTGATCTTTGAGGCATAATTCCATTTCAGGGCTTCCCGCAAGTGGCCCAAGGTTTGAATGCAAGGGATCATTTCGATCCCGAGCTTTTCGGCATATTCATCACATGCTTTGAGCTCCTCAAATGTATATCTTCCGCGCATATATCCAAAATAAGGATATTCCTTAACCTCGTACGTATCCTCCGTATAAAGCATCAGGGTGTCTAATCCCATGACGGCCATGTGCTGCAGAAGCTTTTCTACGTCAGCAACGGTGGGAACCGCATTTCTCGACGCATCCAGCATCACGCCACTCATGTTAAACTGTGGATTCTCGGTTATATCGAATTCGCTGCTTTTCTGATAATTCTCCAGCCACAATCCAATCGCCCGGAAAAAATGAACCGGCTTTTCAAATGAAATTTCTCCCTGGCCGCTTCTATTCACAACCCTTAACGGCCCTTGCTGATGTTTCACTTGAATTGGGTATCCATCAGTAGAAAGTTGAATCTTTAATCGTTTAGAAACAAGCTCAAGACCATCCGCGACAGCAGATATGTCCCCCTTTAAGTACAGTTCCACTTGTATTCCCCCTTTTTTCTCCGAATTCCAATCTGGTTCATGCTTTCTTCGTCAGCTTTGTTGTTTTTAACTACAAAAACGCGAAATAAAGGTGTATTTTTACACCAGAAAAACTAGTTTGATAGAGTTATCGGCGAATTTTTGATTTTATCAGCGAATCGGAAATCGCTACAATTTTACCTTTAACAGAGCCTTTCTAAACGAGAAAACCGGTTAAGACAAACCTTCATCATCCAATAGGCAGGAGCAACCGCAGAAATAAACGGGATGAGGCCGGGAACCTGATTGATCAGGTAGCCAATTACCAAAAAACCGGCGCCAATCCAGATAGTTGAAGGCAGCCCCGTTAAGGTGATGAGAAAGGACTGTTTGATGTATTCCCTACTTGAAAGCACATAATGGACATAGACGGCAAAGAAATGGCCGACTGCCAATATTAGGATGATCAACAGGATGTAAAGGATGATTGATAGGAAGCTGGCAAAAACACCTGACATAAAGGTCTCTGTAATCCTGATATCGATAAAAAGAAAAAGGCCGATGCTGTAAAAAACAAGGCCTATTCCATTGCTTCTCTTCCATTCTTTGAAATAAACTTGTTTAAACGTTTTCCAAACATGTACATCGGTATCTTTTCTCAGCCATTTACGGACAATCGTAAACAGGGCAACCGTTGCAGGGAAAAAGCCAAATACCCCCAGTCCCAAGGCGGTAAAGGCAATCCAGCATATATTTGCTGAGATTGCCCTCCATATCCATTCACAAACAACGATCATCCATGAACCTTTGTTCATTCGGCACCACCCTTTCCAATGAACTTAAACCAACTTGCTGTTATTTTTCATTAAATGATGATAAAGCGGACTTCCTTTTACAGCTTTACCGGTTAAACTCAGCACGAATTCACTAAACATTGTATTGGCCCACGCGAACCAGTCTCTAGTAAATTCCTCCGGACAGTCGGCGTTAAAGCCTTCGTGCATAAAATCTGTACCGCCATCGGTGTTTTTAAAATAAGCCAAAATTTGCTTTTTTTCCGCATCACTTACCGCGGTCATCCCCTGGATAGCAAGAGCAATATGCCAAATATAGTGATCCGGTGTATGCGGGCTGCCAATGCCATTAGCATATTTACCCTCGTAAAAATAAGGATTATCCCTGCTCAAAAGGAACTTTCTTGTATTGAGATACGTCGCATCCTCAAATGGCTGATACCCTAAATATGGGGCCGCAAGCAAGCTTGGCACATTGGCGTCGTCCATTAGATTAACTCGGCCTTCCCCATCGGTTTCATAGACATACATCTCTCCGTAGATCGGGTGGTCCAATTTTGCATATTGTTCAATCCCCTGCCTGATTTCCTCACGAAGCTTTAAGCACTCTTCTCTTAAGGAAGAATCCTTTAGCACTTCATCACACATTTCCGCCGCATACCCTAACACGACAACGGCAAACATATTCGCCGGGACCAGGTATCCGTATGTGCAGGCATCATCACTTGGGCGGAAGGCGCTCCATGTCATTCCGGTCGGAACCACACGCCCTCCTTTTCCTTCACGGGTCAAGGTATCGGACTGGCGCACATCGCCCCGTTCAAACCGGTAAGGAGAATTATTTTCATGATCCTGCTCCGTCCTCCAAACATGGATAATCGTCTCCAGCACTTTTTGGAGCGTTTCTTTTATATAAGCCGTACGGCCGGTTGACTTCCAAAACAGATAAGCAAGCTGGATTGGATAGCATAACGAGTCTATTTCGTATTTCCGTTCCCAAATATGGGGGGTCATGTCGGTAAGATCGGTTTGATGGCCCCTGCCATTTTCCGTTTCGTTAAACGCATTGGCATAAGGGTCATGCAGGATAAAGGCGAATTGCTGGCGAATCACCCCTTCGAGTAATTCGGCCAGCTCCTCATCCTCCTCTGCAGCAAGCAAATAGGGGCGCACTTGTGCTGCAGAGTCTCTTAACCACATCGCCGGAATGTCGCCTGTGACGACAAAGGTTTTTCCGTCTTCCAGTTTTTTCAGTGTCGTGGTATACGTATTAACAAAGCATTGCTCGAACATATGGTGTAATTTTTCGTCCCCAGGAAAGCATTCCTTCACATGTTGGATCAGTTTTTGCATCGATTCTGGAATTACTGCTGTCATTTTTCCCTCTCCTATCGCTTATGTTGAAAACCTAGTGTGATAATTTCATAGCCAGTGACTTCATACTGATCGCTAGAATCATTGGTTTGTTCTTCAAGTATCGTACTCTTGTAAGATGTAAAATCCGTCTGGGTGGGGATGGATGCCGTAAGACTTTTACTAGTTGGCGCCGGATTGAACCAGCGAATCATCACGTCATCACATTCCTCCGCCACTTTCATCGATGACCACGCAAGGCCCTCGGACTCCCAGTTCACAAACTGATGGTCAGCTGGCAATGTACCTTCATGGGCGCTTGTCTGAATAACCTGAAGGGGAACTTTATATTGATAAGCCTCCACAAATACTTTTGACGCAATCACATCTTTTTCATGCATGAGCACTTGCCACTCGGCTGTTTGAATCCCGATGCACTGGGCCTCCGGTGTCGGGAAGTAGCCCCAGTCGCCAAGCTCGGCAACCGAACGAAGTACGGTGAGGGCAATCGTTCCATCCGCTGGCAGGATTTCATATTCCTGAAGGCCGTCCGTAGCCACGGTTAAGCCCATTTCGTCACCGTTAATGCTGGCGAAGCGCTGCTGGTGATGACAGAAGCTTGGATTTTCCCATTCCTTTTCCGGTGTATTCGGGCGTGTCACAACCTCAAAAATACTGTCGGCATGGTGTGTTTCCGTCTGCAATCCTGTTTGGAAAAGGACACGCAGGCGGTGGTCCGCTGCTTGATTGTCAATGGTCAGCTTGAAAGCCGGACCCTTCATTCCTTTTTCGAGAGTCGCAACCGTGCGCAGCGTGATGGTCGTCGTTTCGTCCGATCTGCCTGCTTCTCTTTCCTTATGCCAAATCAAGCGGTTCCGTTCAATCTCTAATCGGTCGTCGGCTGAAACCGGGATGGTTAAGGTATGAGTAAATTCAAGCTCGGTTCGAAGCGGTGATTTTTCAATGAAACGAAATACGGCCGGCACATCCTTTGTCGTAATCGGATCCTGTCCTTTTGCTTCCTTGAACATATATTCATTCCCGACATCCCCTGTATCCTCGTAAATACCGAGGCGATGAAAGGTTCTGCCGGTTGCTTTATTCGTTAGATCATAGGTGCCATCTTCATGAAACAGGAGGTGAACATATTCATTTTCCATTTCCATGCTGCCATCCACCGCTTGTTCTGGACACTTCCCGTCCGGCTGTTCCTGCGGAATAATATAGAAGGTCTTGTAGCCGAATGCCGGAAGATTTTCTGCAAAGAAGGAAAGCTTGGCTCGTTTGGCAAAAAACGGCTGGCGGAACTTGTCATCCGGTAAATCATAGCCAAACTCAACCACCGGGCTTTCCAGCTGACTTTCGATGGTCTTGCCGGCTTGATCGACCAGCTTGTAGGCAGGCAATTCTTTATCCTGTAAATAGATTGGAATTTCTTCAAAATGCATTTGCGAAAAATACACCTTTTCCAGATCAACTGTTTTCGTGACGACTTCGTCTTTATCCCAGCCCGTTGTATTCAAGATAACAAGGGGAATTCCGCCCTCTGGTGCGCCCGAGGTATCAATTTTACCAGCAAGCTCTGCCGCCTGCTCCGATACAAACACCTCTCCCATTTGCGAAACCGTTTCAAAGCGGGTCACCATTTCGCGGTGCACCTCATCCACGCTGCAGCCGCAAATGCTGTCATGCGGGTGATTTTTCATCAAGGATTTCCACATGAAGCGGAGATATTCCCTTGGGTAGGTCCCGCCTGCTAAAAAGGCCATGCTCGCGAGAGGCTCGGCGATTTTTTCCAAAAGGGTTTGACAGTGGTTGTTCCATTGCTTCAAATAAATCCGGCTGGAAGCGGTATTGACAAGCGTCGACCAGCCATCGGTCCGCTGATTGCGCAATTCGCCTTCAATGACCTGCAGCTTCTCTGGAAGTGCTTCTTTTAACGCCTCTGTATATTCATCAAAACTGGAATGCTTAAAGGTGTAATCAGGATATAAACTAGCTGCCGTTTCAATCGCCTGCGGAATCGTTTTTTGCAGCGGCTGGTGGTCACATCCATTCATAAACAATAACTGATTGGTGGACGCATACTTTTCGGCATCGCGGAGTTTTACATCCCAGAATTTCTTCGCTTCCGCTTCGTCCACCGGGATTTCATTTCCGTTCGAGTACCAATTGGCAAAAAGAATACCCAATACGTTCGAGCCATCCGGTGATTTCCAGATCATCTCGGAATAGGGAGATTCATAATCAGGAGAATCCGACACGGTGTTATTAAAGCCGGTCGGTTTGACGCCCCTTCCGAAGGCCGCCGTATCAATCCCCGCTTGCTTTAAAAGCTGAGGCGCCTGCCCATAAATGCCAAAAGTGTCAGGAAAGTAGCCAATTTTTGAGACATGCCCATAGGCTTTGGCATCCTGTAAACCGATTTGCAGGTTCCGGACATTGGCTTCAGAGCTTGTTAAAAAAGCATCCTGCAGCACATACCACGGTCCGATATGCAGCTTTTTCTGTTCGATTAATTGTTTGACAGTCTCCCGGTTTTCCGGATGAACGGCAAAATAATCTTCCAAAAGAACGGTCTGACCATCAAGATGGAATGCTTGAAACCTATTTCCTTCTTTTTTGAACTGGTCGATCAAATCATTCATCAGCTTTATAAAATAGTAACGGTGCTGTTCAAAAGGCAAGTACCATTCCCTGTCCCAATGGGAATGGGAGATAATATGTGCAGTTTTATTCATTGAATCCTACCCGCTTTCCTTTATTTCAGTTTTGCGAAAACGCTATCATTTTCTTTGATTTCATTTTAACAAGCCAGGATTTTCGAGCAATAGATTGCAAGTAAGTCCTATGGATTTTACAGTGTTTCTAAAAATAGTTCATGAAAAATGGAGGCAGCCGCTCATTGCTTTCCTGAAATGATGGCTGCCCCCTTCTCTTATCTAATTTCCATTATTAAAGTCCTTTTTTAATTCCTCCATCCGATCCAGTAACTGAACCAATCGGTCATAGTTTGTGACCTGGCTTCTTAAGGATGGATGAAGCTTGTTGTAGGCCACTTTGCAGTCGTTGACACGATGCTTATAAGCTAACGTCAATTGATCCACATCAGGAAGAGCATTGATTTGACGAATGACTTCCGTTACCTTTTCATTCAAGTAAGCGGCACTATACCTTAGGCTTTCTCTTTCATCCTCCTGCTGGACGGTATAATAGATTCTTCCAGCCTCAGAACCGAAATCCAGCTGTTCAAAGGCGATGGTTCCGTCTTGGTCGGCCGTCTTTTCTGCCAGAATATCCTTTGCATCCAAGGACTTATATAATCGAACGGTTTGACCTTTTTTCACTCTTTCAATCGTTACCTTATCCTGGGCACCAGCGTTGTTTTCCGCCTTTACAAAATGCATCATCACGTTTTCTGTTCTCGGCAAAGCAGCACTTTCAAACATTTGCCAATCATAGATACGGATCGCTCCCCAAGGGGAAGTACCGCTGTTATAAATCTGCAGTTTGAATTCCCTTGCCGTAACAGGCTGATCTAACACCACATCTGTCACAGCTTTCGTATTATCAGTAATCCGTTTGGCGCTGATCCATTCGCCGTTTTGATTTTTATAAAGCAGCTCAAAATCCACGGTGTTCATGTTATTGGCTTCCCCGCCATATTCCGCATGCTCCACACGCCAGCGGCGGATCGTTTTCTCTTCACCAATATCAATGGTCATATATCCGGTTTTCATATTGGTTGCGCACCACTTACTATTGGCGAGGGCTGTTCCGTCCAGTGCTTTAGAGGCCGGTTCTGCCGCATTTTCCGCTGAGACAGAGGTTACCTTGGCCTTTAACGCCACATTCTGCGATGTAGGGTTTTTCTCGATCTCTGTTGCATCCGTCCCCATGCCCCAATCAAAAGAAATTGTGGCGGCTTGACCGCGTACATATTCCTGATTGACCGGCACCACTTTCAGTTTCGTGATGTTATCGGCCGAAGCATTTTCTATTGTTCTCGTAATATTTGGCGTATAGAAATAGTTATTCGGCGTTACGCCCAAAAGGGTTTCCACGCCATCGGCATTCTCCTGGTAAACCTCATAATGCAAGACATTCTTCTGCTCGGACCAGCTTAGGCGAGCTTCCGCCTCAAAGGCTGTTTTCGGAATCTTTTCCATAATTTTCACATCAGCAGGTTTCGTCAGCACGGCTGCTGCGGCATCATAGACGGACAGCTCGCCTAAATGAATCGAGTTGTTTTCCATTTTTTCAGCGTTGTTGACTTTCAGACTTAGCGCATAGGCTGTTTTCCCAGCATCCTTTCCAAGATCAACAACCGCTGTCTGCCAGCCATCACCCGACTTAGGCAGCGGATAATATTTCATGTTGCTTTGTGCATAGTCTTCACTATAGGCCACACCGAGCGACACATCCGCTCCCGATTGGTTTTGATAAACGACACGGACCTTGGTTGTGTCCGTAACCGGAAGCTTTGAGCTGTACAGCATCATGTCATTGACAGAACCTGCTTCAAGTGCACCGCTAAATTTCAGCGAATTGCCTCCGTTATAGGCTTTATCAAAATCATAGGAAACCTTGATTTTGCTGCCTTCACCTCGGATCCACCAGCGCCACGTCGGCATGATATCCTGGATGGAGCGGTTATTCCACTCAATGCCGCTGGCGATTTTTCCGTTCACAAAGTATTGTTTTCCGTGGCCGCTGTTAAAGTTTGTTGTAAATGGCTTTGTTTGGATTACAGATGCATCCGTGACAAAACGCGCCATCCCTTTCCAAGCAGCCGAATCATCGGCAAGGGTAGGATCGCCCTGTGGTCCTGTCCATAAATTCTTTTCTTTTTCATGGAAGTCAGCCGGATCAGCCGCTAACCCCATGGTCGAGTTTGGCGCATAAAGGGCAATGGAAACTTTCGGCTGTTTCTTTTCATCGAGCAGTGCATCAGTATTAATTTTGGTATTATAGGAATTCTGTTGAATTTCAAAACCGGCATAGGCATCCAACGGACTGCGGTTATGGCTTCGCATCGTTTCTACCGTGGTGTTAATCTTACTGGTTGTCCAGTTATAGTTTAAAAAGAACTCATCAACGGCATATTCCCCATCTTCTGCCGGTTTCACATACATGTCATTTTTGCTGTTGATGGAATCCTGATAGTTGATGGCTCCCGTATTGTCCTGCGCGTCATACCAGCTGACATTCAGGTTGGAATTCCGTTTAATATAGCGCATCATTTCATTCATGCGTTCAGCTGTAGCCTTACTGACACCAGACGTTTCCTGATTGAAAAAATAGCCATCAAAACCATAGTACTCCGCTACTTCCATCATCTTGTCGGCAACGGGGAAACTGCCATCCTGTTTCTGCTGTGTGAACTTTTCGATTTCGGCGACTCCCTCAGCGGATTTGCCCCATGGGAAACCAAGCGTGGCATAAACAGGCACCCCATTCCGGTGGGCGGCATCGACGATATCCGGTGTAGGGATGGCAAAAATCCCTTCATTGGTTCCTGACCAGTAAATATAGGAATCTAGTAATTGCCAGTTGTCGAAAGCATATACATTAAAATCATTGCTTCCGACAGAGCTGGCCTCATCATGATTCCAGTTCGTAATCGCCGCAGAGGTGATGCCAGCCTTAGGATTGGCCAGTGGATTCACCTGGGACCCTTTAAAGCGATTTTTGTTTAACGGCACACTGGCTCGGTTTATTTCGGCATCCGGGTCGTTTTCAGGCGACCAGTTCAGAAGGGTTTCCACCCTGAAGGCCGGAGCCAGCGGCTTTAGACTGAGCCTGTCAGCATAATTCTCATTGACGACGTCCGTCCCGTCCCCATTAACGGCGGCCTTTGCCCCGGGGACACCCAGTGAACCAAGTAACATGAAAGCAGCCGATACAGATAAAATTCGGCCGAACAATTTGCTTCTATTTCTCCTCATCTTGCTCCTCCTCTTAATTAAGCCGCGGGGACGGTTCTCATGGCTTTCTCCCAAGGTTCACCTGGAAAAAGCCAGCGGAACCGTCTCCATGGCCACATGGTCATGGTTATGGATTCAGAAATCCATGGACTTCAAATTCAAATATCCTCGCAGCCGTATCGCCGCCTTGGGTTGGTTTGTCAATCCACAAACGAACATAGCGTGCGTTTGTTAACGCGATGCTGTGTTCTGAAACCGCTGCTGTATTATCGGTCACCTTGACAGCTTCTGTCCAATTGACTCCATCCGTGCTTACTTCAATCCTAAATGCCTGGGTGTTAAAAGCTTGCGGTTCCCCGCCCGCTTGTGCATGGCGAATGACAAACTTGGAAAGGGCAAACTGGTCGCCCAGATCCACCTGCAGCCAATGAGGAGCATTTCCCAATGCGCACCATTTACTGTTGTCTTTGCCATCGAAGGCATACTTCGCTGCTTCAGTCGGAGCACATTGTTCACTGGCGATCGCGGTCTTATTCAATGCCACATTTTTAATGTCCTTGGCTGCTTCAGAAATGGTAATCATCGCTTCTTTTGTCAGGACACTTTCACCCTCGCTGTTTTTCGCAATCAAGGTAACCGTGTAGACGCCTTCTTTTTCATAGGTGACGACCGGATTTTCCTCATTACTCACTGCTGGAGTTCCACCTTCAAAGTGCCATTCCACCTCTTCTGTTACTTCTGATGAACGATTAAGAAAATGAATTTCCTGCCCCGGAGCCGCTACCGTTTGATCGGCACCGAAATCGGCTTCCGGCTTTGGATATGGCGGCCAATTGAAGGTAACCGTTGTTGGCTCGCTTCGTTTAAATTCTTTGTTCACCGCAACAATTTCCAACGTGGTGCTGCTTTCTTTGCCGCTTCTCTTCAGATTGGATAAGTAATACACCTTATTAGGGGTAGCACCAACAAACTCTTTTTGATTGTTTGGCAGTTTGCGGTATATTTCATAGTGGCTCACATCGGAATCAGACGGCTTCCAAGCAAGTGCAACGTCTCCATAGATTCCTTTATTAAACTCAATTTTATTTACCTTTCCATCGTTCGGAGCATGGATGGAATTGTGCTTTTCCTGTTTGTTATAAACCTTGATTTCTCCGATATTGCTCGTAAACTCTTTCACTTCCTGGTCGCTTTCAACCAAAAGCGAGATGGCCGCGATGTTTTTACCGCTGTATTTTTTTAGTTTGAATGAATCAGTAGTCCACGGTTGATC
Source organism: Neobacillus drentensis (assembly GCF_036962765.1). Classification (GTDB taxonomy): domain Bacteria; phylum Bacillota; class Bacilli; order Bacillales; family Cytobacillaceae; genus Neobacillus; species Neobacillus drentensis_C. Next base: position 9,080 of record NZ_JBALOS010000032.1, on the reverse strand, counting down.
CGTTAGTTTTTTCACATCAAAGAACACAAATTGGTCGGGTTTGTCAGTAAAGCTGACTCCAAGTTTCATGTTTGGCTTTTTCAAATCTGTTTTGTATGTCAGCGAGATTTCCGTATCCTTTTGGATTGGCAGATTGGTTTTATAAAGCTTGATATGTGTTGGGTTGTCTGCCTCGATTGTTCCTGAAAGCTTTAACGAGCTGCCGCCGTAATAGGCTGTATCCCAATCGAAATCGACATCAACAGCCTGCCCGCCCTCTTTCAGCCAGCGCCAGGTCGGAAGAATATCCTGGAGACTGCGGTTATTCCAGGACTGATTGCTTACCGTCGTTCCATCTGTAGCGAAAAACTTGCCGCTTCCTGTATTAAAATGAGTGACAAAGGGAAGTTCCTCGATCGCAGTTTTAGCGGTAAAGTAGTGGGCCATCCCTTTCCATGCCCCGTTATTGCTGGTTGCAGCAGGATTTTTGGACTTTCCAACCCAGAATTCATTTTCCTTCTGATAAAACTCCTCCATAGTGCTAGCCGTTTTAAAGGCCCAGTCCGGACGATAAATGCCTAAAGAAGTTAATGGTGCTTTGCCCTCAGGGAATATCCCCTCCCAAGGAACGTTGGTGCTTGTCCCATTTGCTTCCACATCAATCCCGGTAAACAAATCATACGGGCTTCTGCCAATTTCCTGAGCTTTATTAACAGAAGACTGCTGGTTGCGCCACCAGAAGTTTAAAAACATACTGTCAGAAACACGTGACCCTCCGTCCTGCAAGAAGCTGCTGTTTCGATCGGTCAACGCATTTTGCCAGCTAACCTTGCCGTCCTTCGTCATCGAATCGTACCACATGATTTGCATCCCATCACTCTTATGCTGCTGTAGATAGACAAGGAAATCCTTCATTTTTTGAGCTGTCTTGACATCTCCGCCTTCGGTTTCTTGGTTAATAAACCAGCCGTCAAATCCGTAATAGCGTGCCGCTTCAAGCAGCTTGTCCGCCGCAGGGAAGGAGCCGTCCTCCCGTTGGGTCAACATTTGGTTCAGCCACTCAACCTTTCCGCCATAGACGGTCGGTGGAAAGAAAACGTTTCCTAAAATCGGTACGCCATTTTTATGGGCAGCGTCAATAACGTCTGCACTTGGCGGCACGATAATCCCTTCACCGGAAGAACCTGCCCAATACACCATGATGTCGACGTATTGCCAATAACTAAAGGTATTCGCCAAAAATTCCTTCCCGCCTTGAGAAGGTACACCACTCGTTGTGGGGTTGAGTGCAGACAAAGCCACTACCTTTGCATCTGACTGGGCATTGTCATTGACTTTGTATAACACTTCCCGTTTGCCCAATGGAACTTGGCTGCGGTTAAACACAGCATCCGGATCGTTCTCCGGCGTCCAATTCAATAATTGTTCGGGATACCAATAAGATGATTCTGGCTGTTTGGCATAGCTTGTGTTAGGTGATAACCCCACCACAAAGATGCCCAAAAAGAAAACCAGCCACAAAAAGCCCTTTTTCACGTTTTTCACTGTTTCTCCTCGCTCTCTATCTATTTTTTATATTGAAGCTTAAGTAAGCATGCTTCCCCTTTCCCTGAATGGGAATATAGAATGATAGCGCTGTCAAAATTGCCTTCGATGATGTTTTTCCGTCAGTCATTCCCATTTGACTCTTTTTTTCACATCTTATTCCGAGCAGATTGCTCCGTCAACGAATGCACAAAATGTGATTTAGTTTTTCCATAATCTCTAAGGTTTTTCCAGTCCACGGGATGTCCATGGGGACCGTTCCTTCTGGCTTTTTTAAGGAGAAAATCGGAAGTTTTGCGCGTTAAAAGGCCCGACTAACTGATAGAAGCTAATCGGGCCAGGGGGTCTAGTGCAACAAATAAGCGTAAAATTCAAACTATATTTTAAATACGAGAGAGTTTGTTTGTAAAACTGCCACATTTATTTGCGAAACTACTAAATTTATTTGCGAAACCATGAAAACAGATAGATTAATAAGTTTTTGCTAGGCTCAGATAGAAAAAAAAGAGAACAAGGTGTTAATCTTACCTCATTCCCTTTGATGATCCCTACCATTTTGCATAGTCGAAATCCAATATATCGGGTGTTTGATAACAAATCTAGCTAGTATGGTCAATCGGCTTGGGGGATTGAGGAAAAATGGGTGTAACAATGAAACAATATCGGGATTATGTGTAAATTTCATAATCCCCTAGGACTCATTCAAAAATGGATGAAACTGCGGACAAACGATATGAATTTTGTCATTGCTACGATACTTAAAAAAGCCAAAAGTGACAATAATTCCATTTATCAACATATCGATACAGAGAAAATCGGTGTGTTCGGGCACTAAAAAATCTAGTTGTTTAAGAGGATAGTATCGCTGCTATCCTCATTACTGCGTTAGGGAATTATACAGCATTGAAAACAGCCATTGTTACTTTTAGAAAAAAAGGCTAAAGGCAACTGTCCGTTACTATCCGACATCATTTCGGCTAAAAACCAAATAGGCTATACTAATCAAACGTTTGATTAAATGTTACCTCAGCCCACACCACTCCTGTAATTCTGATTTAAAATATGTCTACCCTGTTCTAAGCATGTGATACGATTAGTTCAAGTTCACCATTTAATTCAAATTCCCCCAAGCCGACTGGAATAATGAAATGTGTTCCTTTTGTCAACGGATATTTCTCACTATTGTGAACTAGCGTTCCATCACCCTTGATCACACTTAGAAGTAAATAGTGATTATTATATTCAAAAGCAGTCTTACCCTCTACTTCCCACTTGTAAACGGTGAAAAACTCAGACTCCACAAACGTTGTAATGGTTACATTTTCCCGCTCCTCAACTTTAGGAGCAACCCCCGCATTTTGATGCGGCACAGTCGTTACATCTATCGCTTTTTCTAAGTGAAGTTCCCTTAAATTCCCTTCAGCGTCCCTACGATCATAATCATAGACACGATAGGTTGTATCGGAACTTTGCTGTGTTTCTAATACAAGAGTCCCTTCACATAAAGCATGAATAGTTCCGCTTGGCACGTAGTAAAAGTCACCTGGTTTGATTTCGACTCTGCGAAGCAGTTCGGTCCATTTTCCTTCTTTCATTTTCTCGACTAATTCTTCTTTTGTTTTGGCATTGTGACCGAAAATCATTTCGGCGCCTTCTATACAATCGAGAATATACCAGCATTCTGTTTTGCCAAGTTCGCCATTCTCATGAACCTTCGCATATGTATCCTCAGGATGGACCTGAACAGATAAATCCATATTTGCATCTAATATTTTTGTTAAAAGAGGAAAAACTTCTTCCTTTGGGTTACCAAAAAGTTCAGGTTGTTCTCGCCATATTGCATCCAATGACATACCTGCATAGGGTCCATTTTCAATAATAGAGGGTCCATTTGGATGAGCAGAAATAGCCCAGCATTCTCCTGTTTTATCATTTGGTATTTCATAGCCGAATTCTTCTTGTAAAGCTGTACCGCCCCAAATTCTTTCTTTAAAAACTGGTTTTAAAAACATCGGTTGCATGTCTAATACCTCCATCATTTTTATTTTCTACAATCTCGATTCAAGGACGTGCTTACTGCTTTGCCTTTTTTGGACATAGTGTCATCTATGCCCATGGTATATGAATGGACTTTTATAAGGAAAAGAGAGCAATGGCTGCTCTCCTTCCAAATGGTATTTTTATTAATAAAATGCACTACTCACAATTGTTCTTTTTGGTTTCTTTCTATGTTAATGGATTGTCTCAAGCAATTTGAATGCTTCTTCTTTAGAAGTGATCTTTAACAATCGCTCTCTAAAGCTGTCATCCATTAGTTTACGTGATAGCATTTGTAAGATCTTCAGGTGGGCATCTCCTGCTGCTTTTTCCGGTACGGCAATCATAAAGATTAGTTTTGCATCTGTACCGTCTAAGCTTTTCCAGTCTACACCGTTACGTTTAATTCCAAAGGCAACAGCTGGCCGTTTAACCGCACTTGATTTTCCATGTGGAATGGCAATATTCATACCCAGACCAGTAGAAGATTCACCTTCACGGTTCAGGATCGCTTGTTTAAATTCTTCCCTCGAGCTTAAAACACCAGTAGCATCAAACTTTGTAATCAATTCATCGATAACACCGTCACGAGTTGTTCCGTCTAAATCAACTTCAATTAAGTCCAAATTCGTAATATCGGTCAATTTCTCGATTTCAGCCTTTGTAGCTTCTGCCATTACACCATTTCCTACTACAGGAGCAGCAGCTCGAGCTCCACCATCACCAACATCAGCAGCAGGCGCTGCCTCAACATCCTTCTTCAATGCCGTAACCATTAACGCTGTTACAACTACCCCAACAATAACTGCAACAAAGAACATAACGACATTGTCTACAGCACCTAACACGGCAACAATCGGACCGCCGTGGGCCACTTTGTTACCAACACCTGAAAGCATGGCAATGACCGAACCAACCATAGAACCTACAACGATACTTGGAATAACACGCAGCGGATCTTGTGCTGCGAATGGAATCGCACCTTCCGTAATACCGAATAAACCCATTGTGAAGGACGCTTTCCCTGCATCTCTTTCAGTTGGACCAAATTTGCGTTTGTTCAAGAATGTAGCTAGTCCAAGTCCAATTGGAGGAATACAGATCGCTACTGCAATCGGTCCCATAATTTCATAGTTTCCTTCTGCAATCATCGCTGAACCGAATAAGAACGCTACCTTGTTGAATGGTCCACCCATGTCAACTGCAATCATCGCTCCAAGAATCATCGCTAATACAATCGAACTTCCGCCTTGCATACTAGCAAGCCAGTCTGTTAAAGATTCAAATATTTGTGCAACCGGAGCACCGATAACGAAAATGAATAATAAACCTACAATAACAGATGAAAGAATTGGGATAAAAATAATCGGCATAACAGGTTGAACTGCTTTTGGCACCTTCAATTTCTTAATTCCAAGGGCTATATAACCTGCCAAGAAACCAGCAATAATCCCACCGATAAATCCGGCACCAGCTTCACTTCCATAAAAACTACCATTAGCTGCAATATAACCGCCGATCATCCCCGGCACTAGTCCTGGGCGGTCAGCAATACTTACCGCAATAAAACCAGCCAAGATTGGCACCATGAACATGAATGCTGTACCGCCTAGCTTTTCAACTTGTTTCCAAATAGAATCGTCTGGAATCACAATTCCTCCAGGTGTTTGCTGTCCGCCAAGAGTCAAGGCAATCGCAATTAATAATCCCCCAACGACAATAAATGGAACCATGTAAGATACACCATTCATCAAATGCTTATAAATGGGATTCTTTTTACTTTTACTATTCGTTGATCCACTAGCAGATGCTAATTCTGGTTTATAAACAGGAACATCTCCGCTCTGAATCTGCTTAATTAGTTTTTCCGGGTTCTGAATTCCATCTTTAACACCGGTAACAATGACTTTTTTACCAGCAAAGCGGTCCTTTGGGACCTCTTTGTCGGCAGCAATAATAATTCCATCTGCTTCCGCAATTTCCTGTTCCGTTAACGCATTTTCTACCCCAATGGACCCTTGTGTTTCAACTTTAACCTCTATGCCTAACGCTTTGCCTGCTTTTTGTAAGTTTTCAGCAGCCATATACGTATGAGCAATACCAACTGGACAAGCTGTTACAGCTAGAATTTTTCCCATAATGGTTTCCTCCTAATGAAAAAATATTAGTAATCGCTTACTTATATAATAAATCCTCTTTGTCCAGTAAATTTTTTTTATTTTTACCGGAAGTTGCGGTAAAAATCATTTTATTACAATAATAAGCAACGAAAAAAAGAGTGGATCACTCGATCTACTCTTTTCTGCACTACTTATTTATGATCCGTAGAAAATCCTGATAATTCTCTGCCTCTGTTAACTCATGAACAACCAATGGTGACTCACTAAGGGAAGCTATTTTTCCGATCACCGCGCGAATGTCTCCTTGATTTTCTTTTGAAATCGCTAGCAGGAATACTAATGAAACCCGTTCATCGCCCCACTCAATTGGCTCTTTCATGATTGCTGCTGCTATCGCAGATCTTTGAACCGCAGACGGATTTCCATGCGGAATGGCCACTCCTCCGCCGATCGCTGTAGAAGATTTCCTTTCCCGATTCACAGCGCTATGGATAAACTCTTTCCTAACATAGCCTTTGTTTAAGAGAGTAGTGGCAAGCATTTCGACAACTTCATAACGGTGTCCCTTATCCAAATGAAAAAACACAAGGTCTTCCGTCAATAATTGAGAAAAAGCATTTTGTTCTAGAAGGTCAGGCTTATTCTGTTTTACCTTCTTAACAAATTGACTTAACTTTTTCTTATCCTCCTGCCCAAATAGCGGTGATATGACGATGTACTCCAAATTGATTTCAAGAGGAACAGTAGAAATAATAAAATCAACGGGATGTTGCCTTGTATAATCTGCTACTTCTGCTTTGCCGATACAGGCTACTATATCAATGTCCTGATATTGCTGTTCAATTTTTGCCTCTAGCAAATGAGACATGCCAATTCCCATATGACAAACGATAAGTGCCTTCTTCTTTAGGTATCTTTTCCCCTCCATCCGTTCAATCGAGGCTTGAAAATGAAGAACGATATAGGCTGCCTCATCTTCAGGGATTTCTAAATGGAAAGTACTTTTAATTTCTTCGAGTGTCTCAATAACCATATTAAACATATAGGGATACATTTTCTTAATATTAGATAGCAGCGGATTAAAGATCGGAAAACCGTACTTAATTCGATCGATGACGGAGAGCATATGGACAGCAAGGCCGTTTAGTAAAACCGAATCGGCTTCAAAATCAAATAAGGTCAGTTTTCCCATTTTCGCAATGAACACACGTAGGACCTCTGCAACCTCTTCATCATATTCCATAACCTGTTCCGATCCCTCATCTACTCGCTTGCTGCTTATGAGGTGCCAGGTAAAATAGATCCGCTCTGCCTCAGGAAACGTGAGCCGAAATATGGATTCCAGCTGATTAAAAAACCAAATGGCAGACTGGTATTCCTTTCGACCAAGTGCCGCTTCCTTTTCAGACTCTTGGACAAATACAGAGGACCTTTGCCGGGTCCGTTTGATCATGATCAGAGCATGAACCAGCAGGCTCTCTAACGCATCATCTGTAAAAGTTATCGAAAACTTATCCCGCAAATCCTCCAGCGCTTTCCTCACGGTTGTCATTTCATAAGGCAAAAATAGATCCAACACAAAATTTTTCCCGTTTGAAAGAGAGGGAATGAGCTCTGATAAGTGAGCCAACGCGCTCCGTTTTTGCAGCTCTGTTCCCTCAATCACATTTCCAAGCCGTGGTTTAGTGATCAGTTCAAGATTAAATACCTGAAGCCAGTTCGCAATGTCTTCCATGTCTTTTTTAATAGCCGCTTTGGGCATGTAGTAAGAATCGGAAAAATACTGTAAGGTTATAGCCTTATTACTAGTTAAGAGCTGATAGGTGATTTCAATCAACCGCTCTTCCTTTGATTTGGGTTCACTAGAAAATAGACTTCGCAAAATGGCAGACCGTTCTCCTTCGCCAATTTCAATCATTATTCCAAAACCAGGCTTACGGGTCAGTCTAGCGCTGGAATAATCAAGAAGAAACTCCTCTATCCGGTCTAAATCATTCCTTACTGTTTTCTCCGCACAATCAAGCCCCTCCGACAAATCCCTTATATGCAAGGCCCCTTCTTCATTCGTCAGCAATATTCTAAGTAATTCCTTTTGTCTATTATTCATTCCTGCACCTGCTCCAAATAACGATACAGTAAGTGTATCTTTCTTTTGACATCTATTCAATTGGAACAAGGTACAGTAGTACCCGTATTTACTTCAGAAGATTAATGATTTCAGTTGCTTTTTCTAACGAAGCACTCTGAAGCACATTAAAACATTTTCACCACATTTAACGATAATCTTCACTAAAGACTGTCCTCTCTCTCCTTTATGAAGTCTACATTTTCTTTTTCTACTTCATTTAAAGAGCCATCAAAGGAATGGTCTGGATGATACCATGATTTACTTGAAAAATAGGTTTGCAAATCCTGCGATTTAAAGATATAGCCATGACGCGCGTAGATCTCATTTCTGGCTAAACGCAGCTGCCCTTTTGTAAGATTAGCAATGTCTTCTACACTCATCACCCTCTTATCACTAGCAGGCAAAATATGTTCTGAAGAGGAAAGATTTGAACTTTCATGACTTTTTTCTTGACTAGCTTGATCGTTATTTTCTACATCTTTATCTTTTGATTGATCCATTGTTTTTGTAGCTGCTACATTCGATTTAGGTTTCGGTTTCGGTTTATCAAAATCTTTAACCATTAAGGTAACGCTTATGACGAGCAGCAAACCTGTAATCGATCCGATCCCTGTTAATATTCTCGTTTTCGAACGATTTTTCTTTATTTCCATGCGCGTTTTTTGGGTTGAGGACATGTTTTTATTATCTTCTGCAACCCTCGAACCGCAGTTTGTACAGAATCTACTAGATTCATATAATTTTTCACCACAATTTTTGCATAAATCCATTTAAACATTCCCTTTCTATCGAATATTCCTTAGTAAAGGACATCTAAAATTCTATACTTGCAATCAAACATAATTATAGAACAAAAAGAAGATGTAATTATTTCAAACAGATTATTCTGATATGACAGCAGCATTTCAATTCAAAGCTCCAAAATCTAAATCCGGGGAACTAAGATTTATTTAACGGTTTATCTTATTCAATGGGCGAATCTGGGGTCATAATGAGCGAATTTTGGGCTTTTATGGGCGAATCTTATGTTTCAATGGGCGAATTAATGAAACAACACTCTATTAGACCTGGGCGATTTCAATTCCGTTAAGGTAGTTGGGACACGCGTCCTTGTGAGAGTAGAACGTTGCCAGGCACATCAAAGACAACCTAAAAAAGGTTGTTTTTGTGTTATGAAGTGGAAATTGGTTAATGTTAAATAATTATGGGTTTTACATGCTTGTTTACGGTCCAATGTCTATCTTAAGCGCTCCGATAGACAAAACTCATGA
>NZ_JBALOS010000031.1:26458-29460 GCF_036962765.1 Neobacillus drentensis | reverse complement strand
GTCCTTACCTTACCTAACATAAAAAAGGTAAAAAATGACACAAGAAAAATCCTTGTGTCATTTTTGTTTTTTGTCTCCCAATAAGAAGGAATCAAAAGAAAAAATTAATAGATGTATATTACAGTACTATAACGTACCAGTACAAAGTATTTTTGTCCTGTTAAATCAACTGATCTATTCTACTCCCGGAAACCATCCAGGCGAATGAATAATTGCCTGCCATAGGGGATCTGGTACTTCCAGCACGTGCTGATGATCCTTGTTTATTTTGGTGACAATATCAGATTCTCTACCTTGTTCCACTTTTTGCACCCACTCAGGATCAATAATTAGTTCACGTCCCAGTGCGATTAATGGGACTCCCGTTTCCAATGCTTTTAAGGCATCATCAGCTGAATAAATCGAACCGACACCGATTACTGGCACTCGGTCTCCTACACGCTCTTGAATGATTTCAATTCGTGAACGTGTATCCTCAACTCCACGTTTAGGTGTTGACCTGAAATCCAGCAAAGAAACATGGAGATAATCAAGGTCTTTTTCTGCAAGTGCATCTATTAGTGCTAATGTGTCAGCCATCGTGATTCCAGGTGTTTCAGGTTCCTCAGGTGAAAAACGGTATCCAACCAAGAAAGGCTCCTTCCCATATTCAGCAACCACTCTCTTTACTTCATCAACAACCGCCAACGGAAAAGTTAGACGTTTTTCAAGAGTGCCACCCCATAGGTCATCACGACGATTAGAATGAGGGGAAAAGAATTGCTGAATCAGGTATCCATTGGCTCCATGTAATTCAACTCCGTCATAACCTGCTTCAATTGCTCGTCGAGTTGTTTCTCCAAAATCGCGAATAATAGATTCAATCTCTTCTTCAGTCAATGCTCGGGGAACGGGTTTTCCTTCACCTTCTGAAGGAATTGCACTAGCACTTACCACATCACCATCCACTAATTCAGGTGGAACTTGGCGGCCGCCATGGAAGATTTGCAATATCGCTTTCGCACCCTTAGCTTTAATCGCTGATGCTAGTCGACTCAAACTTGGTATCATTTCATCACGGTCTCCACCAAATTCACCATGAAATCCTTTACCATTCATTGTCACATAGGTACATGCTGTAATGACCATCCCAACGCCATTGGAACGTCGTTCATAATACTTGACTTCCGCATCTGAGACGGTCCCGTCAGGATTTGATGAGAAATTTGTCATCGGTGCCATGACAATGCGATTTTTTAATTGAATCCCCTTTCCTATCGTAAATGATTTAAATAATGGTGCATATTTTACATTCATCATGTCTTTACTCCTCCAGCTTTTTCATTTAGATAACACAGGCAAAAAAGTACTTTGCCCACTCTACAACTTCATCCAATCTTTTAGCGTTTCGTTCAAAGCTAATTCTTTCAGTATTAAGAGTGCTTTAAAATTAATTCTGTCAAAGCTTCTTTTGGCTGGAAGCCAATAACCTTATCTACTTCAACACCGTCTTTGAAAAGAATCAACGTTGGAATGCTCATGACACCAAATGATCTTGTTGTTTCTGGGTTCTCATCTACATTAAGTTTGATAATCCCAACTTTGTCACCAATTTCAGCATCGATTTCCTCCAACACAGGTGCAATCATTTTACAAGGGCCGCACCATGGAGCCCAAAAATCTACTAACACCAATCCATCCTTCATTTCAGCAGCAAAAGTTTGATCTGTTACGTGTGAAATTGCCATTATTTTTTTCCTCCAATATAATTTTAATATTTTAAAAAACTTTATTGTTCTCTCAGACAAATGTATGAAAACTACCTTTTTGCATCAAAATTCCTCATTCTGTTTCCACTGATTAGAAATTCAGATTTTTTGATAGGCACTTCTTTAATTTTTTTTATAGATACTAATTTCGCCGATAATTCCTTAAACCACTGCTCATCTTTAAATAGTAAAGCCAAATCTATTAAAGCTAAGAGCTCACTTTCATTTCTACCAGTTGTCTCAGGCAGCTTTTCAGCCCGTTTATTTACAATCCAAATCGATTTTCCAATCGAATTTTCATTGTCACTTTCGACCACATTTACTTGTAGCATTCCTTTGTGACTGTCTACGGTTTCAACATACCCGTGAATCAGTTCTCCATCTCTGGACCTACCCTGTACCCAATCCCCATTTTCAAATCGATTTTTATCGGCCATCGTCCCTTACACCCCTTAAATGTTATTAAAAAAGTTACAGTTTGGTTTTTAAAAAAAGTATATCATCTATATNNTAATTAAAAGAAAAAACTAAATCATGGACAATGTTTAATTTTTTCTAAAACACTACTAAGGGTAATATTCTCTAAATATTTTTCAAAATACAATTCAGCATCATTGAAAATTTGATCCATAACCACCTGGGTATTTGACGATATAACACATTTTTGCTCAGGATCTCCTGTGCACCAGTTTGGTTTTAAGCTTCCGCGTGAAACTGTACGATAAATATCTGCCAATGATACCTCTTGAGAGTTACAGTCGAGAATATAGCCACCGCCAATACCTTCTTTTGTCTTAACAAATCCATGATTGCGCAAACAGCTCATGATCTTGCGAATCCGTGCCGCGTTGGTACAAACATTGGTAGCGATTGACTCACTGCTTGCCATATGATCTGGTAAATAAGCTAAATAGACTAAACTATGGACGGCTATCGTAAAATCACTATTCACTTTGATGCTTCCTCCTCAAGAAGATTAATGTAATTTTAATATTTACAGTTTATAAAGTCAACAAAAAATAACTCAATATTAATAATTCCACTATAGCCGATAATTTAATTTTAACAAATATTAATTCAATCAAAACGTTTTATTTTGAGACACTAAGAACACCTGTTAATACGAAATTTGATAAAAAATGGAGGAGTCAGGTTATCGGTTTGAACGCCGGCTCCGTTCATTAGATGTTACCAATTTATGTACTGGTTGTTAAATCTTGTGTTTTTTACCAATATTCCTAGATTGGCAAAAAT
>NZ_JBALOS010000031.1:346-26447 GCF_036962765.1 Neobacillus drentensis | reverse complement strand
ACATCAATAGAAAATTGCTAGGCATATCCCCGAATCAAAGGATTTACCTAACACTCTTAAAATTGATCATTTTTAAGTTTGATACTGCCCCAACATATGGAAGGTAAGCCTTTATGACCACTTCACTAGTGAATTAAGTAATATACCCACGGCAAAAAGCAGGAGCATGATATGTATGTAGTTTAACGTACGCTTTCGTTTATTTTGAAGAAACATCCATATCCAAAGAATAGCTAAAACGATATGAATCAAGTCCAGTACATGTTCATTTCCTGCCATTAGCCTCATCTCCTATGATCTTCGTTAACATGTGGTTCCGAAATTCAACCAATATCCCATCTATGAAATCAACTCAGGCAAATACAATCGTTTTATTACCATGAACAAGTACTTTATCTTCAACATGCCAGGAAACGGCTTCGGCGAGAACTCTTTTTTCGACATGACGTCCGGCAGTCTTTAAATCCGCTACTGTATAGCGATGATTAATCCGCTGTACATCTTGTTCAATAATTGGTCCTTCATCAAGATCATTTGTTACATAATGTGCAGTTGCTCCTATTAACTTCACTCCTCGGTTAAACGCTCTTACATAAGGATTTGCCCCAACAAAAGCTGGTAAGAAAGAGTGATGGATGTTAATGATTTGTTTAGGATAAAGCGAAATGAAATTAGGAGAAAGAATTTGCATATACCTGGCCAGAACAATAAAATCTACTTTCCCTTTCAACAGTTCTAATGCTTTCTGTTCGGCATCTCCTTTCGTTGCTTGTGACAGTGGGATATGATAAAAAGGGATGCCATAACCCTCAACTAATTCTTTTAAATCGGCATGATTACTGATCACCATTGGGATATCCACAGGAATTTCATTAGATTTCCACCGCCAAATAAGCTCGCTGAGACAGTGATCTGCTTTGGAAACAAAGATGGCCATTCGCTTTCTTCTTTCATTACTGCTCAACTGCCAATCCAACGCATAATCCTGCGCCAAATCATGTAGATCTTTTTCAAGTTTTTCATATGTAGAATTAAATTCTTCCAAATCAAACTCGATCCGCATAAAGAATATACCTGCTTGTGGATCAGTTGTATGTTGGTCAAAATGAACAATATTTGCTTTGTGTTCTAATAAAAAATTCGTTACTGTCGAGATAATCCCTGGCCTTTCTGGACAAGAAATTAATAATTTTGCACGGTTCAGCTTTACCTTTGTGTTCATTGCTCTTCCACCATCCTTAGGGGTAAAATAAATGTTGTATTATCCATGAATTGCTTTTCCATCTACGGCAAGTGCGGCTTCACCAATTGCTTCAGCCAATGTCGGGTGGGGATGGATCGTATGAGCAATATCCATGGCGGTTGCGTTTAATACACGAGCGAGGCCTACTTCTGTAATCATATCCGTTACATGCGGACCTACCATATGGGCTCCTAACAACTTATTAGATCCTTCTTCAACAACAAGTTTGACAAAACCATCTGATTCACCAAAAACCAAAGCCTTTCCAATTGCACGGAATGAAAATTTACCAGTTTTCACTTGATATCCTTTCCCCTTTGCTTCTTCTTCTGTGAGTCCAACACTTGCTACTTCTGGGCTGCTGTATACACATTTTGAAACAAGAGTCGAATCAAGTGGTGCAGGATTTTCCCCTGCCATATGTTCAATGGCGATCATTCCTTCATGTGAAGCAACATGGGCAAGCTGCAAGCCGCCAATTACATCACCAATGGCGTAGATGTTCGATTCATTCGTTTGATAAAACTCATTGGTTTTAATAAAATCACGATTCAAATCAATGGTAGTATTTTCAAGCCCAAAGCCTTCTGTATTTGGTAATCTCCCGACGGATACTAAAAGTTTATCAGCAGAAAATGGCGTTTCTTTTCCTTTATACTCCGCCTTTATCGAAACACCCTCACCTTTTTCAAGGGTCTCAGGCAGCACCTTTGCACTAGTGACGATTTTCACACCTTTTTTCTTCATTAAACGCTGGATTTCCTTTGATACCTCTTGATCTTCTGTTGGTAATATACGATCGGCATATTCAATTACTGTTACTTGTAATCCGAAGTCCACGAGCATCGATGCCCATTCGATTCCAATCACTCCTCCCCCAACAATGATAATAGAATTTGGAAGCGCCTCCATTTTCAAGGCTTCATCCGAAGTCATCACATACTTTTCATCTACTTCCATGCCATGAAGTGTTCTTGGACGAGAGCCCGTTGCAATTAAAATATACCGGGGGGTTAAGATGATTTCCTCTTCATGATTGTTCAATTCCACTAGTACATCTTTAGATGCTAAGATGCTTCCTTTCCCTTCATAAACATCGATCTTTCCTTTTTTCATTAAATGTTGGACACCTTTAAATAACCGTTCCGTAATTTCTACTTTTCGAGCCTGTACCTTTGAGAAATCAAGTCCAACCTCTGGGGCAATGACACCAAACTTCTCTACATTTTTTGTTTGAGCGTACACTTCTGCACTTCTCAATAAAGCCTTACTAGGGATACAACCAGCATGTAGGCATGTTCCACCGATTTTTCCTTTTTCAATTACCGCCGCTTTTAAACCTAATTGTGAAGCACGAATGGCCGCAACGTATCCGCCTGTTCCACCGCCTATAATAACAACATCATATTCTTTTGTCATCTTCGATTCTCCTCTTATAAAAATATTTAATCATATCTATAGGAAAACTTGGTTAAATAGTTTAATATCATCATAAAACAGCTCAAAAAATCCTTTCAGTATTACACATCAACCATGTTCCTATTAAAGTATTTCAATTGCACATTCACTAGAGGCAAAGCTTTCTCCAACTAGAAAACCGTGTTCGTCACTATAATCGATTTCTGTTTCTTCATTAATATAGCGTTTTGTAAAACGATCCATCCGAATCTGAATCCCATCCGCCTCAATAATAAAATCGTTACGTCGTGGTTCATCAAATACAATTGAAAACTTAACCGTCATCCCACATCCGCCAGCCACTTCGGCGTCAATCCGGGGAGTCTGGTCTCCATTGACTACCATTTCCTTTAGCTTGTGCATGGCTTCTTTTGTCATTTTTATCATAGGCGGACCTCTCTCCCCTTATTTTAAATGATTACGCATTCGCTTTTGCTGCATGAACCTGTTCGTCAGCGTGATAAGAGGAGCGAACGAGCGGACCGGCTTCGCAGTGACTAAAGCCTTTTGACATGGCAATGATTTTTAGTTCTTCAAACTCTTGTGGGCTCCAATATTTTTGGACTTTTAAATGATGTTTGGTTGGCTGCAAATATTGACCGATTGTCATAATATCTACATTGTTAGCACGAAGATCGTCCATCGTTTCGATAATTTCTTCTTTTGTTTCTCCTAGACCAATCATAATGCTTGATTTTGTTGGAATAGTAGCATTCATTTCTTTTGCGCGTCTTAAAAACTCAAGGGAGCGTTCGTATGTTGCCCGTGCACGAATTTTTGGTGACAAACGTTTCACTGTCTCAATATTGTGATTTAAAATGTCTGGCCCGGCATCCATTAATGTTTTTAAGTTGTCATATTCACCCTTCATATCGGACGGGAGGACTTCAATGCTGCAAAATGGATTGCGGCGTCTTACTGCCTGTACTGTTTCTGCAAAAACCCGAGCTCCACCATCTTTTAAATCATCACGAGCAACAGCGGTAATCACGACATGCTTTAGTCCCATTTTTTCCACTGACTCCGCAACACGCTCTGGCTCATCCCAATCAAGTTCTGTCGGCAGCCCTGTTTGAACCGCACAGAATCGGCAGGCACGGGTGCATATACTTCCTAAAATCATAAAGGTTGCAGTTTTGCGTACAGCCCAGCATTCATGAATGTTTGGGCATTTCGCTTCCTCGCAGACCGTATGTAGCTTTTTTTCACGCATCATTTTTTTTAAACCAGTATACTCTTCATTCGTATTCAATTTTATTTTTAGCCATTCTGGTTTGCGGACATAGTCAATAGACATATCTATCTTTCACCCCTATAAACAGTCAGGTTTATTTCAAACCACCGAGAATGACATCGTGAGAAAATTCATTTTCTCTTAATCCTCACTCCCAGTGGTTCATGGTTAAACATTCTTTTAAGACATGACGGTTTCTTTTTTTACCGCTGTTTCTTTTGTATATCGCAAGATTGGTTGTCTTGCGGCCTGTACTTCATCCAATCGGCCAATTACCGTAGTATGTGGTGCATCTAATACGACACCTGGATTTTCTTCCACTTCTTTTGCAATTTGAATCATTACATCCGCAAAAGCATCCAGTGTTTCTTTTGACTCTGTTTCTGTTGGTTCAATCATCAAACATTCCTCTACATTTAGCGGGAAGTAGATGGTAGGTGGATGATAGCCAAAATCAAGCAAACGTTTGGCCATATCAAGTGTTCTTACACCAAGCTTTTTCTGTCTTGATCCAGATAACACAAATTCATGCTTACAAATTTGCGAATACGGTGCATCAAAATATGGTTCGAGTTTTTTGCGCAGATAATTCGCATGAAGTACGGCACTTTCCGATACTTGTCGCAACCCTTCAGGTCCCATTGTGCGAATATAGGTGTAAGCACGTAAAAGAATACCGAAGTTTCCATAATAACCTTTCACTCGACCAATAGAAAGCGGTTGGTTAAAGTCCAGAACATATACCTCATTCACTTTCTCAACACGCGGCACTGGTAAAAACGGAATCAATTTCTCTTTCACACCGACAGGACCTGCACCTGGACCGCCCCCGCCATGTGGTGTTGTAAATGTTTTATGAAGATTTAAATGCACGATGTCAAAGCCCATTTGGCCTGGAGTTGTTTTCCCTAAGATGGCGTTAGCATTGGCTCCATCATAGTATAGTAGGCCGCCTGCTTTATGAACAACCTTAGCAATTTCTATTATTTCTTTTTCAAATAAGCCGAGAGTATTTGGATTTGTTAGCATCAGAGCAGCTGTATGATCATCTACATGCTTCTTTAATTCTTCTAAGTCGACTAACCCATGTTCATTGGATGGAATCGTTATGGTTTCAAAACCGGCAACCGATGCACTTGCAGGGTTTGTTCCGTGTGCGGAGTCTGGAACAAGGACTTTCGTTCTTGCCTCTCCTTTTTGCTTATGATAGGCTTTGACCATCATTAACCCTGTCCATTCACCTTGAGCTCCTGCTGAAGGCTGTAAAGTCACTGCATCCATTCCTGTGATTACAGCTAACTCTTCCTGTAATTCATATAAGACCTCTAGTGCGCCTTGTACTGTTTCAGTTGGCTGGTATGGATGAATGCGGCTAAAACCTTCCAAACGTGCTACATCTTCATTAATTTTCGGATTGTACTTCATCGTACAAGAACCAAGTGGATAGAAGCCATTATCGATCCCATGGTTTTTATTCGAAAGCGCTGTGTAATGGCGAACAAGCTGCAACTCTGATACTTCCGGGAGTTCTGCTGGTAGGTCACGAATCAAATGCTTGGGAAGTTTATCATTTAGATCAACAGGATCAACGTCACTTTCCGGAAGGCTTGATCCAACACGTCCTTGACGACTGATTTCAAAAATTAGGTCATTATATTCAACCATTTACAACTGCCTCCAATACCTCGATAAATTGGTCAATCTCTTCTTTTGTCCGCTGCTCTGTTACTGCTAGTAGCATTTGATTTTCTAAGCCGTAATCCGTTCCTAAATCAAAGCCACCGATGATACCTGCCTCAAGAAGTTTGGCATTGACTTCCTTTACCGGGCGAGGAAGCTTGACAACAAATTCATTAAAGAATGGGACTTTATTCATAATGGTAAAGCCTTTTTTATCGAGAGATTTTGCCATGTAATCGGCTTTTTCAAAGTTTAGTTGAGCCATATGACGAATTCCTTGCTTTCCAAGTGCAGTCATACAAACCGCAGAAGCAAGTGCATTTAATGCTTGGTTTGAACAAATATTGGATGATGCCTTATCACGACGAATATGTTGCTCACGTGCTTGCAGGGTTAAAACAAATCCACGTTGGCCTTTTTCATCTGTCGTTTGCCCGACAATTCGTCCAGGGATTTTCCGCATGAATTTCTTAGTTACCGAAAAATAACCGCAGTGTGGACCACCGAAGGACATCGGGATTCCTAATGGCTGCATATCCCCGATCACAATGTCAGCTCCAAGTTTACCAGGAGCCTGTAAGAGTGCCAGTGCCAATGGATTGGCGCTTACAATTAAAAGCGCTCCTTTTGTATCCGCGATATTCTTAATATCTGCTAGATCCTCAATGGAACCGAAAAAGTTTGGGTATTGAACAATAACAGCAGCAGTGTTTTTATCAATTTGTCCTTGCAGCTGCACTAAGCTTGTCTCATCATCAGTAAGATTGACGTCTTCAACTATATAACCTTGGCCATCTGCTACCGTATTTAAGATGGCACGTGATTCAGGATGAACTGCCTTTGACACAAGTACTTTGGAACGTCGTGTTGATGCAACAGCAAGTGATGCAGCTTCGGCAAGAGAGGTAAAGCCATCGTACATCGAAGAATTGGCCACATCCATTCCTGTCAGCTCACAAACCATGGTTTGAAATTCAAAAATTGCCTGTAATTCACCTTGGCTGATTTCCGGTTGGTATGGTGTATAGGCTGTGTAAAATTCTGACCGTGAAATCATATGATTGACCACACTTGGAATATAGTGATCATAGGTTCCTGCACCAAGAAAGGTTGGGTAATGATTAGCATTTTTATTTTTAGCAGCAAGTTGATTCATTTTTTTCAAGAGGAGAGGCTCTGGTACTGCCTCAGGAATAGGTAGGTCACCGTTTAGTTGAATTTCAGCTGGAATATCTTCAAATAACTCATCTATCGAAGAAATATTTAAAAAAGAAAGCATTTCCTCTTGATCTTGTTTCGTATCAGGGAGGTATCGATAAGTGGAAGTCATTTTATTCCTCTCCTTCATTAATAAATGCTTGGTACGCATCTTCATTTAAAAGTGATTCCAATTCTTCAGGATTGGACATTTCCACTTCTACTAACCAACCTGCTTCAAATGGATGTTCGTTAATCGTCTCAGGAGCATCTCCTAACTCCACGTTTACAGTAACAACCGTCCCTGATACAGGAGAGTATAGGTCAGATACTGCTTTTACTGATTCGATGGTACCCATTGATTCATTCGCTGTTACTTCATCATCCACTTCTAAGGTTTCAACAAAAACAATATCTCCTAATTGCTTTTGTGCAAAATCAGAGATTCCAATACGTACTCGATTTCCATCTACTTGTAATACCCACTCATGTTCTTTGCTATATAGTAAAGTTGCTGCCGCTTTAGTCATTGTTTCTCTTCCTTCCGATTGTAAATTCAAGTTTGATCATTCAGGTCTTGATTTCATGTAAGTTTGCGTAACAGACGGCATGCCTATCATCTTTATGCAAGTTAACCAGAGAACTCTATCACTCTATTAACCCTTTTTATAGAACGGTGTTTTAACAACAACCGCATCAATCTGCTTATTTCGGATTTCCACTTTTAATGGTGTCCCCACTTCTGCATGTTCTGCTGCTATTAGTGCAAGGCCAATGCTTTTCTTTAAAGATGGTGATTGGGTTCCCGATGTCACAACACCGATAGCCTCTCCACCTTCGGAAACTACTTTATAACCGTGACGTGGAATTCCCCGGCCTGTGACTTCAATTCCTACTAATTTTCGTTTTAATCCGGCTTCTTTTTGTGCTGATAGTGCGGATTTACCAATAAAATCACTTTCTTTTTTCGTTTTAACGGCAAAGCCGATTCCAGCTTCAAGGGGACTAATATCACTTAATAGCTCTTGACCATAGAGTGCAAGACGTGCTTCTAGACGAAGCGTGTCACGTGCACCAAGTCCACATGGCTTTAAGCCATCATCACTTCCTACTTCTAAAATCTTTACCCAAAGTGCTTCCGCTTGAGTGGCTTCTAAATAAAGCTCAAAACCATCTTCACCTGTATAACCTGTACGGGATATGAGCACATCTGTAACCCCGTTCAGGTTGACATGTTGAATAAATTTAAATGAGCCAATTTCTGATAGATCTGTTTCCGTTAACTTTTGTAAAATACCTTCAGCCTTTGGACCCTGGATGGCAATCTGAGCAATGTTATTCGAAATATTTTTTAGCGTCATCTCTTCATTTACATGCTGCTTCATCCATTCGAAATCTTTTTCAATATTTGCGGCATTAATGACAAGCAAATATTTTTCATTCGCTAATTTGTACACTAATAAATCATCGACCGTACCACCGTCTGGATAGCACATTGCAGTATACTGTGCTTGATTGATGCTAAGCTTTGTTACATCGTTCGTGACAAGGTAGTTGATGTAACTCTCTGCATCTTTGCCTTCAACAAGCACTTCACCCATATGAGAGACATCAAAAAGTCCTGCTTTTGTACGAACCACCTCATGCTCATCTAAAATGCTGGAAAACTGTACTGGCAGTGCCCAGCCTCCAAAATCAATGACCTTCGCACCAAACTTTCCATAAACTTCAAAAAGTGGTGTTTGCTTTAATGCTGTTTCGATCCCCATTGATAGACCCCCTAGTTAAGATTTCTTACAAAATAGTCGTTCCTTCACCTGTTTACCTGTTTCTGTTATTGCTAGACCTCCAAGCGCTGTTTCCCGAAGTGTCCGCGGCATATCTTTTCCGATCCTATACATCGCTTCAATCACTTCATCACATGGAATGCGACTTTCAATCCCAGCAAGCGACATATCAGCCGCTGAAAATGCGATGGAGGTTCCAATCACGTTTCGCTTTATGCAAGGCACTTCAACAAGTCCTGCGACTGGATCACATACTAATCCTAAGAGTGACTTCATGGCAATGGCTGTCGCATTCACAGCTTGCTGCGGCGTGCCCCCTTTTAATTCAACGATGGTTCCTGCGGCCATGGCTGTTGCAGATCCTACCTCTGCTTGACAGCCTCCAGCTGCTCCCGAAATGAAGGAACGGTTGGCAATGACGAACCCGAGCATACTTGCTGTGAACAAACCCATGACTAAATCTTTATAGGGTGTGCCATCATTTTTATGAAGCGAAAACAATACTCCAGGCAATATACCGGCTGCCCCAGCAGTTGGAGTGGCAACAATAACCCCCATCCGTGCATTGCTTTCAGAAGTTGCCAATGAAAAGCTCATTGCATTGCTCACATAATTTCCTGACAGAGATTTCCCTTGAAGTACGTAATCATACATTTTCACGGCATCTCCGCCAGAAATTCCACTCGGTGCGGTTGAGGCATCTTTTATACCGCTATCAACGGCTTCTTTCATTTTGATCAAGCGCTCTTCCATCATGCTAATAATGGTTTCTTGGTCTCTTCCTGATTTTTCTATTTCCATCATCAGCATGATTTCACCAATGGTTTTTTGTTCTCTTTCACAAGCTTCAATCAGCTCTTTCATGGACTGTATCTTCATCATATTGCCTCCATAAGTGCTTTCCCTCTTGGTTGATAAGTACTCGCAAGGACTGTAAAGTCATCGCCTGCACTTAAACGAATATCTACCTTTTTCTCGTTAATCATAAAGATCTTCGATAAGCCGCCACCAAGTGATGCACCGCCAACCTTTACAACACGGTCACCGTGTTTCACTGTTACCATTGTTGTATTCGGATGGTCATAGTACTCACAGATGTCTTCAAATTCGAAATGGAACTGCATGCCAACCTCTTTTGCCCACTCTAATGAATGTTTTATGCGTGTATCATCGGTATCCATCCCAAGCAATCCTCCAAGAAGTGCTTTATCTGTTCCATGTCCTTGATAGGTTTCAGCAAAGGAATCATAAAATACAATCTTGACCTCTTGTGGACAATCTCCTAACAGTTCATAAATAAACTTTCCGATAGATACGACACCTGCTGTATGAGAACTCGACGGTCCCACCATAATAGGGCCAATAATGTCAAAACAACTCTGAAATTCCATCCTCATGCCCCCTTCTTACACTGTGATTGCCTGTTGAAATAACGGATAGGCACCACAAATCGCTTTGGTTGTTTCTTTTGCTTTCTCAAGAACGACTTTGTCCCCTTTGCTCTTCAGAACAGCTGCGATTATTTCCCCGATTTTCACCATTTCATCCTGCTTCATACCACGTGTCGTTAAAGCCGCTGTTCCGATGCGGATACCGCTCGTAACAAACGGCTTTTCTGGATCATATGGAATCGTATTTTTATTGACGGTAATGCCCGCTTCTTCTAATAATTTTTCTGCTTCTTTGCCAGTTAAATTCCACGGACGTAAATCTAAAAGGACAATATGATTATCTGTTCCACCAGAAACAAGGGCTGCACCTTGATTTTTTAATGTTTTTCCTAATGTTGCAGCATTTTCAATGATTTGTTTCGCATAATCCTTAAAGCTTGGCTGTAATGCTTCGTTGAATGCAACTGCCTTAGCTGCAATAATATGCATGAGCGGGCCGCCTTGAATCCCTGGGAACACCGATTTATTAATGGCTTTTATCATCGCTTCATCATTTGTTAAAATAATGCCGCCGCGCGGTCCTCTCAACGTTTTATGCGTGGTGCTCGTTACAACATCGGCATATGGAACCGGTGATGGATGAAGACCAGCTGCAACAAGTCCCGCAATATGCGCCATATCTACCATGAATTTTGCGCCAACTTGATCAGCAATTTGTCTGAACCGTGCAAAATCAATTGTTCTAGGATAAGCACTTGTACCGGCAATGATTAATTTCGGTTTTTCTTTTTTCGCGATCGCTTCCAGTTCATCATAATCAATCAATTGAGTATCTTCTCTCACACCATAGGACGCTACCTCAAACCATTTTCCTGAAACACTAACAGGACTTCCATGCGTTAAGTGCCCGCCATGTGAGAGGTTCATCCCCATCACTTTATCACCAGGTTGAAGCAGTGCGAAAAAGACAGCAAAATTTGCTTGTGCACCTGAGTGTGGCTGAACATTGGCATATTTAGCACCAAACAGCTGAGTTAGCCGGTCAATAGCTGTTTGTTCTGCCACATCGACAAATTCACATCCGCCATAGTAACGCTTCCCTGGATAGCCTTCTGCGTATTTGTTCGTCATCACACTTCCCATTGCCTCTAAAACATCTTGGCTTACGAAGTTTTCAGATGCGATCAACTCCAATGTTTGAAGCTGACGATGCTGCTCTTTTTGAATGGCTTCAAAAATAGTTAAATCATTTTGTTGTAAACTCATCCCGTTTCCCCCTTGATTCGATGTTTTAGCTACCTCTATCTGTGTTTAACCTCGAAGATTTTATCTGTTTATTCCCAAGATAAAGTCTGAAGCGAAACAATACTTTTTTTTGCACGCAAAAAAGGACAGAAAAGGGTAGCACAAAGCTTTCTTCTACCCTTCTCTGTCCTTTTACCTGAGAGTTTAAGTTCGTTTATGAACCTTCCCCTTTGGTGGCGTATACTGTATACGCGCTCTCCAGAGTTGCGTCCAATTGTGGTTCCATCTACCTGAGAGATTTGTTCCAAGGGTCTTTTTGGAACTTGCTCCTTCGGTGGCGTGTAATCTTGCACTCTCCCACAACCATCTTCCGCTTATTTAATTTTTATTATTTTCAGAATAATAGTTAAGGGAATCGAAGTCAAGCTTTTTTGAAAGCGGAAACATAATTTATTAATAAAGAATATATTTTTGAGTTGCCACTTAATTTTCTGCTACTTTTTGTTGATTCTCCTGATCTGCATAATCCACCTTCTTTATCATCATCTTATAAATCGCAATCAGCATGATAAACCAAACAGGTGTGACGAACAAGGCAACACGAGTGTCTTCCGCAAGTGCAAGTACGACTAGCACGAACGCTAGGAAGGCCAGGATTAAGTAATTGGAAAATGGATAAAGCGGCAATTTAAATTTGTTCACTTTAGCTAGATCTGGTCTGGTTTTCCGGTATTTCAAATGGCTGATGACAGTTATTCCCCATATAAAGATGAAACATACTGTAGAAATACTTGTAATCAGCGTAAATACTCCTTCTGGCATTACATAGTTCAATATAACGGCAAGTAGAATGACAACAGTGGAAAAGAACAATGCATTGGAAGGTACTTGACGAGAAGTAAGTTTTGCAAATGGTACAGGTGCATTTTTATCTTTGGCAAGTGAGTATATCATCCGGCTTGTACTGAAAATGGCGCTGTTACATGCCGAAGCTGCAGATGTTAGAACGACAAAATTGACGATACCAGCAGCTGCAGCGATACCAACCGCCACGAAGACTTGGACAAATGGGCTTTCAGTTGGGATGATGGCGTTCCATGGATAAATACTCATAATGACAATAAGGGCGCCAATGTAGAAAATTAATACCCGAATAGGAATATTATTAATAGCTTTTGGGATAACTCTTTCCGGGTCTTCTGTTTCACCTGCAGTTAGTCCGACAAGTTCAATGCCAACAAACGCAAACACCACCATCTGGAATGAGAGGATAAAGCCATTTATGCCATTTGGGAACATGCCGCCGTGGCTCCATAGATTCGTGAAACTGGATGCGCCTGAATTTGTGGAAAAGCCTTTAATAATCATGAAAATTCCGATCACAATTAATGCAAGTATCGCAATGACTTTAATTAATGCGAACCAGAATTCCATTTCGCCAAAAAGCTTTACGGTTGCAAGGTTCATGATTAGCAAAACGACTAGTGCAATTAATCCTGGCATCCACTGTGGTACACTTGGAAACCAGAACTGAGTATAGAGACCAACTGCTGTTAAATCGGCCATTGCGATTGAAATCCAGCAAAACCAGTAGGTCCAGCCAGTAATAAATGCTGCCATATTACCTAAATAGTCTCTAACAAAGTCAACAAAAGAATGATATTTCAAATTGGATAAAAGCAGTTCTCCTAGTGCACGCATGATTAAAAAGCAAATGATACCGGTAATCAAGTAAGCAAATAAAATCGATGGACCAGCTAAATGAATCGATTTACCTGCTCCAAGAAATAATCCTGTACCGATAGCCCCACCAATAGCGATAAGTTGAACGTGCCTGTTTTTTAAACCTCGCGACAATTTTTGTTCCTGCATATGAATTCCCTCTCTCTTTCCAGGATGTTTGCAATTTTTTGATGGCTTTAAATCATTTATTACTTACGTAAAATCAAATAATTGCAAATTCATATCCCTATAAAAGTTTAATTGACCCTTAGTCAATTCGGCAGAAATAAGCGCTTACATTTTTTTCGAAAAATAAATATCTAACTGATCAACCCAATTGGAAACCTAAAAGAAATGTGTTAACTCCTCCTTTTTTTGTTTTTGTCCTATTTTTCTCTACAAAAAAAGGACAGAGAAAAATAGGCGTTTCCCTATTTTCCTCTGTCCTTTTACCTGAGAGTATAACTCCTTTGGTGGCACATGGCGCTCTCCAGAGACGCGTCCTATTGTGGTCCTTTTACCTGAGAGATTAAGCCCAATTTTTGGGTCTTGCTCCTTCGGTGCTAATCAATACGTTTAGACTCTCCCACAATATTCATCCGCTAGTATGAATATAAATAAATACTAGTCTATCAAAATCAAGATGTCAAATTAATTTTCTGAATTTAAATATTATTATAAATTTTACAGAAACATAGAAAGTGTCTGGCACCATCCATTTTGTTAATGGACGAATCTGATTGTCATCTTCAATTCCTAATATGGTCTTCAGTATAAATGGAGGTGTGGTTTTCATTATGTAAGTTAAATATTTACCTTAACGATGATATGGTTTGAATCTATAGAAATAAGGAGAGGAACGCTTTGCGTTCCTCTCTTTTTGTTAACATCCATTCATCCCGGTAGGAACTAATCCCAGTTAAAAAAGCATTTCTTCTTTTTCTTTTCCGTAATTTTTATTCTCTTTCTTCTCTTTTTCTTTTAATACATAGCTTAGTAAGTCTAGTACAATACGAGCTGCTACTTGTCCGGTCATGCCCGTTGGGTCATATGGAGGGGCAACTTCTACTAAATCAAACCCGATGACTTCTCCTCTTTTGGAAATCCCTTCAAGCAATTCATTAACCTCATCGTAGAGGAAGCCGCCCGGAGATGGTGTACCTGTTCCAGGTGCAATTGACGGATCGATTCCGTCAATATCAATCGTTACATAATATTTTTCACCCGCAGGAATTAGCTCCAGCACTTCCTTAAGTCCCATCTTTCTCATCTGACGAGGTGATAGGATCACGCTGCCATATTTTCTTGCTGCCTCGACGTCTTCTTTTTTGCTGCTGCTGATCCCGCGAATGCCAAACTGAAATATTTTTTGGACATGATCCAGCTCAGATAAGCGGCGAATGCAATTTCCGTGACCATACCGCATTCCTGAGCGGTGATCCGCCCAGTCTAAATGGGCATCAATTTGTATCACATGAAACGGACCTATGTCTTTTAGTCCTTTTCCAACTGCTGCTGTGATGGAATGATCGCCGCCTAATACAACCGGCATTGCACCTTTGGAAATAATTTTTCGGATTGCTTCTTCTGTATTCTCATGGCACTGCATAATATCCCCGTGTACCATATCTACATCCCCGCAGTCGACAACTTTCCATTCAGGCCCAAGGTACATAATATCGTTTTCAATATCATAAGCACCATCCAGACCGAAACTATATAATGTAGATCCTTCACGGATTCCTCTAGGGCCCATTCTTGCTCCTGATTTCCATTGTGTACCCATGTCATTTGGCACCCCGATGACCGCCACATCTGCGTCAAGCTGGTTCAGGTTCGCACATATTGGGTATTTTCCAAAAGTACAAATGCCTGTAAAAGGTAAATTTAAAAACTGTTTTTCATCACGATTAGACATTCATGCTGCCTCCTTCTAGATTTTCATCCTCGCTTGTTCCTAATGCAAAGTTTTCTGCCGGTGGGCCAGTTCTTAACCAAGGATTTTAAATTTTGCTTCTATATACACAATTAATTTTCAATTAAAGTTGTGGTTTTCACCTCATAAGTCTTTTGAAATAAATTCAGATAGTCTTCTTTTGTCAAATCTCTTGAATTCGCCTGTGTACACAAATGTTTAAAGGCTCCTTCGGCTAGGAAAGGGAAGTCTTTTGGATTTACATTGCCTAAATCTCGGAAGATAGGAATGCCGATTTTATTTGCCAACTCTTTTAACAGCACAACACCTTCGTACGCCGTTTCTTCAATTGTTTTTCCGTCAGGATTTGCCCCAAGCTTGATTGCTACCAAGGCGTGCTTTTCTGGATTTGAAGGAATATTAAATTCAAATACATGTGGAAGAAAAATAGAATTCGCCACTCCATGTGGAGTATCATAGAGTCCTCCAAGTGGTTCGGCCATCGCATGTACAGCCCCAAGATCCGTGTTATCAAAGGCAATACCTGCAACTAAACTGCCCAAAAGCATATTTTTCCTAGCCTCTAAATCATGACCATTTTCTACTGCTAATGGAAGGTATTTGGCTATTAATTCAATAGCATATAGTCCCAAAGCATCTGAAAGTGGTTGAGCAACTTTGCAGGTATAAGCTTCAATTGCATGTGTGAGTGCATCCATTCCTGTAGCTGCTGTAATCGATTTAGGCAATGTTAACGTCAATTCAGGATCAACAAGTGCCAGTTTAGGAGCGATTTTCAAATCTAGTATCGCCTCCTTCTGTTTCGTCACGGTATCCGTAATGACAGAACCTCTTGTAACTTCACTACCGGTACCTGAAGTTGTCGGAATACAAATAAGTGGTGGGATTTCCCGTTCTAGTAAATCTACGCCGTAACGTTCTCTTAGCTCTCCTCCGTGTGTAAAAAGTGTCCCAATTGCTTTGGCTGTATCCATTGAACTTCCGCCGCCAAGACCAATTAAGAGATCGATGTTCTCGTTTTTAAACTGTTGATAAGCACTCTCGCAATCTACATCTTTTGGATTAGGTGATATTTCATCATAAACAATATAATTGACACCTTCTTGATCTAAAGACTGTGTGATTTTTTCCAAAATTCCTGTTTGTGCAAGTCCTTTATCGGTAATAATGAGGGCTTTATTTCCACCTAATTCTTTAGCCCTTTTCCCAATATTCTTTACTTTCCCATTCCCAAACTCTATAGAAGTAGGCAGATTAAAATGAAAATCCCATAACATAATAAATTCCTCCTTTATTTTTTGAATATTTCGAATTTAAAATTTATATTTTTAATTAATTGCTAAACCATTCAGTTGGCTTAACATCTAAATTAATATTGATTTGTTTTACCTCAGTAAACGTATCCAAGCCAAAGGTTCCTAACCCGCGGCCAATCCCGCTCTGCTTGTAACCTCCCCACGGTGCTTCATTATAGGCGAGGTTATAAGCATTAACATACGTAATTCCGGCTCTTACTTTTTTAATAACCCTCAAAGCTTTGGCGCCATCTTGTGAAAAAACACCTGCTGCAAGCCCGTATGAAGTATCATTTGCCAGCTGGATTGCTTCCGCTTCATCTTTAAACTTTTGAACAACAAGAACTGGACCAAAGATTTCTTCCTGAACAATTCTCATGTCAGGTTTGGTGTCAACAAATATTGTTGGCTCAAAGAAATAACCATTTTCTAGCCCGTTGCTTGTGATACGATTGCCACCGCAAGCTAATGTAGCCCCTTCGTCTAAGCCAATCTGAATATATTCATGGATCTTCTTCATATGGTCTTCACTTACGAGCGGACCCATCTCTGTAGACGAATCATCCCCAGGGCCAACCTGAATCTTTTTCGCTCTTTCTACCAATCTAGCAATGAACTTATCATGAATGCTCTCTTCTAACAGTAAACGGGATCCCGCATTACATACTTGGCCGGCATTGGTAAAAATTCCATTCAAAGCATAATCGATGGCTGTCTCAAAATCTGCGTCAGCGAAAACAA
The DNA here is from genome assembly GCF_036962765.1 of Neobacillus drentensis. Classification (GTDB taxonomy): domain Bacteria; phylum Bacillota; class Bacilli; order Bacillales; family Cytobacillaceae; genus Neobacillus; species Neobacillus drentensis_C. The sequence continues at coordinate 9,518 of NZ_JBALOS010000031.1, read as the reverse complement.
TATTTGGCGACTTGCCGCCTAGTTCGAGTGAAAGGTTTTTAATATTTCCTTTTGCTGAATTCATGATGCTTCTACCCGTTGCTGTACTACCTGTAAAAGAAATCAAATCCACCTTTTGGCTTTCCGCTAATTCATTTCCTACTGTTGAACCACCTCCTAAAACTAGATTTGCAACACCAGCTGGTATCCCCACTTCTTCCATGATCTCAAATAATTTGTAAGTGGTGACAGGAGTGATTTCAGCTGGTTTAAATATAAGCGTATTTCCCGCAGCAAGCGCAGGGGCTATTTTCCAAGCTCCCGTCAACAATGGAAAATTCCATGGAGCGATAAGTCCGCATACACCGACAGGTTCCCGAATAACCATGGCTTGTACAGGATCGGCAACAGAATACGTTTGACCATTTGGCTTTGTCACTAACCCAGCATAGTATCGGAAACAATTCACGGTATCAGCAATATCAAACTCTGATTCTTTAAGGGGTTTTCCCGTATTCTCAGTTTCAAGTTTGCTAAGCTCGTCTGCCTTTTCTTCAATCTTATCCGCTATTTTAAATAAGTAGGTTGCACGTTCAGATGCCGGTAAGTCTGACCAAATTCCGGAGTCAAAAGCTGTTCGTGCAGTATTAATCGCCATTTGGGCTTCTTCTCTACTTCCTTTCGGAGCTTCAGCCATATTTTTACCGTTTGCAGGATTCACAACATAACTCCTTTCTCCACTTAATGAATCCATCCATTCACCATTAATAAACATTTTCAACTTCAGCATAATTACAAACCTCCAGTATATTATTTTTTACCTTACCTGTTGAGGGATAACCTCTCGATCAATGTCTTGTACATTTTGTGGAATCAATTCTTTATCAAAATGAAACTCAGGAAGTGGTTGGCGGAACCATTTCGTCATATAGACAAGATAAATCAAGCCGCATGCCATCCAGATGCCCCCGAGAATCAACGCATCCCTTTCTAAATGCGACCATAACCATATCGTAAACGCTGCGCCAATGAGTGGTAATAATAGGTACCGAATGCAATCCATAAAAGAACGCTTATGATTTCTGATAAAATAATGGGCGATAACAGACAGATTTACCGATGTAAAGGCAATTAACGCTCCAAAATTGATAAACTTAATAACTTGTTCTAGGGTTAATGGAATTGCGAGTAAAGAAACTGCGCCAATCACAAGGATGCCAAGTGACGGTGTTTTAAATTTAGGATGAATGTATCCAAATATATTTTTGGGTAATACGGAATCTCGTCCCATCGCATATAACACTCGCGATGCGCTAGTGATTGAAGCGATTCCTGAAGAGAAATTACCCATAATCACTGCTGTAATAAAAATGGACTTAAATAAATTTCCTCCGATAAGCACTGCAATTTCAAGGGCTGCAGAATCAGCATGTTTGAATGAAATGCCCGGATGCACCAATTGTGCTAAGTAAGAAGAGCCAATATACAAAACTCCGATAAACAATAGCATGATGATAATGGCTCTTGGGATCGTTTTTTCGGGATTGATTGTTTCCTCTGATAAAGTGGTGAGTGAGTCAAAACCAAGAAAACTAAAGCAAAGAATGGTAGCTCCTGCCAAGATAACGGACAAGGAAACATCTGCATCAAACAATGGCTTAATTGAGAAAAGACTACCCGCCCCTACTCCTTCTGATAAACTTTTGAAGGATAATATCCAGAAAAGGCAAACAAAAATGACTTGAGCAATAACAAAAATTTTACTCGTTATTGCTGAGATCTCCACACCTAGTATGCTCGGAGATACGATGCTTGCAGTCAACACAATTACCCACACATAATGCGGGATTCCAGGAAATACAGCACTTAAAAAGACAGTGGACATCAAGCAGGTAACCATAGGCGTTAATATATAGTCAAGCATAATCGTCCAACCGACAATGAACCCAACCTCAGAATTAATAGATTTTTGCGTAAAGGAATAGGCTGAACCTGAGATCGGGTAGGCTTTCGCCATCTTGCCATAGCTGAGAGCTGTAAAAAGTATTGCTAGAAAAGCAATAATGTATGCAGTCGTAATAACACCTCTTGAGGTAACGGCAGCAATTCCATAGGTATTAAAAAACACCATGGGGTTATTCCATGCAATCCCTAAAAAAACAACCTGTGATAAAGTAAGTGTTCTTGCAAGCGCTTTCTGTTTCATAACTCAACTCCCTCCGTGTTAATAAATTTAATTCTTAGATGATTTAGAAGATTTCGTATTTTTATTGTAAACCTTGTTGTTACACAAAGGTCAATAGGTGTATTATATTTTTTAGGGGGGTGATTTCACTGAAAATTAAGGAAAAATTAACCATTGGTGAAATGGCTCGGTTAAGAGGGGTAACGACGGAGACCTTACGCCACTATGATCGGATTGACCTATTCAAACCTCAATATGTCGATCCCGTTTCGGGGTATCGCTACTATTCTATTTGTCAATATGAAGTTTTAGGGACCATTAAAGAGTTGCGGCAACTTGGGATGAGTACGGACGAAATAAAGGATTATTTTAATGAACGTAATTTTAATAAGTCCTTGGATATTCTGAAAACCAAGCATACGGAACTTGTGTCAAAACTGAACGAGTTACATGACTTGGAGGAAAATATTCGGGGGAAAATTGGATACTTGGAGCATGTAGCGAAAGAAAAAGAACTTCAATCGGTGTTTTTCCGCGAAATAGGAAGAAGGAAGTTAATTACCTTAAATGAAAAAATAAATAATAATTTGGAACTCAGTTATGGTGTTATAAGGTTAGAGAATATGCTCACCGAGAAGACACCAATTCTGGCTAGTAATAGACTAGGTATTATCATCCAGGAAGCGGATCTTAGGGCGAAACGATTTGAAGAACCATCCATTATTTTTGTAGTGGCAAAAAATAAAGAAAAAATACCAAAACAGTGTCAAATGACGGTTCCTGCTGGGTTATTTGCGTGTATTCGTTATAACGGGGAATTATTATGGAATCGAAGCGAAAGTTTGAGTAAGATATTGGAATATCTTGATGAAACCGGATATCACATAACCGGCGATGCGCTGCAAATTATGCACGTCGATATTACAATCACAGATAAACCAAATGAGATTACATTCGAAATTCAAGTTCCAGTTCAAATTTAGGGTCGGGGGACAGGCGGTTATCCCGGAGATGCTCATTGTAAGGTGGATGAATTATTGCAGGATGAAATGAACGAAAGCGCAGTGACGATTGAAACTGAATCATTCCTTGCGCTTTCATTACTTTAGGGGGCGCATTATATAATCTTATTCAACAAAAAATCGACTTTCTCTATAAGATGTTTCTTTACACGAACATCTAGGTCCATTTCTTCCATCGTCTCTTTCAATTTGCCGAACCATATTGCGGCCCTTTCTAGAGATATTTGAAAGGGGTGACTTTCTTTAACCTGTGATATTTGCTTCCTTCTTCCTGAGCAGATGCCTCAGAAACTAAGCGATTTATAAATACCCTTTGCCTATTTTTTAGAAGTTCTATATCCGTGTTTCTTTCATTAAACATGTTAATATAGTAGGAATCCTTTAGCAGTTTATCATAAAAGCGGTCAACCAACTCATTCACTTTTTTCTGTTCTAATGCCATGGTCATCATTCATTCCCTCTTTTTCTTGATATGTAGTTTCTACTATCATTATAGTGTAATTAACAAACAGAGTTTGTGATTTACATCACGAAAAAGACTTTGTGGTAAGTTATTTCCTTCCCAAACAATTAATTATTAAGCTTCATTATTACTAATTCACTCTCAATTCCCATGAACGGGTCGAAACCTTCCAGTTTTCTTCAGTGATTAGAGATTCAATCGAAGAAGTGATGACATACACACAAAGGATTTTCAAGGAATCTGCAATGGAACTTTTTACTTTCCGTTTCTCTTTCATAGATACCAATAAATTAAGCTGCCTGGAATGACGGGCAGCTTTTTGAAGTAGTTATACTAAATAATCAATCAGTTTTACCTTTGGCTGGCCAAAGATTTCCGCTTCAAGCCTTCGTCCGGTCGAGGTAGCCGCCAGTCCGCCTTCGGCTGTTTCCCTTAAAGAAGCCGGCATTGTCTGTCCTATGGCATACATGGCTCCAATGACTTCGTCACATGGAATCCTGCTGGTTATCCCGGCAAGGGCCATATCGGCTGCTGTTAAAGCATTCGATGCACCCATTGCATTCCGTTTCACGCAAGGCACTTCAACTAGGCCAGCAACCGGGTCGCAAACAAGACCCAGCATATTTTTTAAGGTGATGGCCATCGCTTCTGCTGATTGCTTTGGCTTACCGCCAGCCATTTCAACGATTGCAGCTGCTGCCATACCTGAGGCCGAACCTACCTCTGCCTGGCAACCACCTGCAGCCCCAGAAATGGATGCATTGTTTGCAACGACAAATCCAAATGCCGCTGCCGTAAATAAAAATTCAATCATTTCCTGCCTAGTTGGATTGAGTTTATTCTTTACCGCAAATAATGTACCCGGGACAACTCCAGCCGAACCGGCAGTTGGCGTGGCACAAATGATGCCCATTGCTGCATTGACTTCATTCGTGGCAACCGCCTTGCTCACCGCATCCAACAGCAATGTGCCCGAAAGGGATTTTCCGCTCTTAATATAGTTTTGCAGCAATACTGCATCTCCGCCTGTGAGTCCTGTGCGTGATTTTACTCCATTTAAGCCCCGTTCAATAGCCCGTTCCATTACCGTCAGGTTTTGATCCATTTTGGCAATCACTACTTCACGGGAAAGGCCAGTAACTTCCATCTCCTGCCGGATCATGATTTCGGCTATTTTAACCTGATGTTGTTCCGCCAGCGAAACAAGTTCAGCTACATTACGAAACATAGCATTTCCCCCTGAATCTTCTATTCATTTATGTTTAGTGCCCGAAAACACTATTATTCAACCATACGGATTACACTTAAAACATTATCTAGCTTTTGCAGCTCGCCTACCAGCTGGTCATCTATTTTTTCATCGGCTTCAATGACCATGATTGCCGTGTCGCCTTTATCTTTCCTTGCCACTTCCATATGGCCGATGTTTATTTTATTTTGCGAAAAAATGGTTGTTACCGAGCTGATTACTCCAAAACGGTCATGATGAATGACCAGTATTGCGGGGTCACCCGATAATTTTAGTTTGAACGAGTTGATTTCGGTTATTTCAATGGCTCCTCCGCCAATGGAGATGCCAATGATCTCCAACTCTTTATCTTCAGCAAAAAGATTAATCTTTACTGTGTTTGGATGTTCTGTAATGGCTTCTTCCTCTTGAAAGATGACCTCCATACCTATTTGTTCCGCTATTTTCAATGCCTCGGGTATCCGCTCGTCGAACGTATCAAAATCCAATAGGCCCGCAACAAGAGCTAAGTCAGTTCCATGTCCTTTATACGTTTTTGCAAATGAACCGTAAAGCGAGAGGACGGCCCTCTTCGGCTGGCTCTCGAACAGGGTTCGTGCAACGCGGCCAATCCGGACAGCACCAGCAGTATGTGAACTGGAAGGCCCAATCATAATCGGACCAATGATTTCAAATGCTGATCGATATTTCATTGTTTTCACCTGGGTTCTATGATTAAGATTCTCTACTTAATTGTTACGTTTGATTTCTTAGTGTCCAGCCTTCAAATAAAAATAGGGACAATTTATAAAAATTGTCCCTATTCTGATATTTAAGTTTACATTGCTTTCTTATCTGTCAGATTTTCTGCTTGGAGTTCTGCAGGCACACGCTTGTTTATTCCAAAAGCATAAAAGCTGATTACCACAATAGCCAGGAAGACGATACCAGCGATTAGTGAAACACGTGTGTCTTCGTTGAACCACATACCAACAAGAACCGCTGTCAGATAGGCAATTGTCACATAGTTAGTGACAGGCGCAAATGGCATTTTGAATGGATGGTTGGCCATTTTATCAGCATGGACTTTCCTAAACTTGATTTGGCTAATCAGAATGACAAACCAAGGAACCATCCCTGGAAGAACACTTGAAGCATAGACGTACACAAACAGTTTTTCCGGTGCAATAAAACTTAAAACAACGCCAACGCCAAGTCCGATCAGTACGCCAATTGTACCGAATAAAGGCACACCGTTACTCGAAACCTTCGCAAACGCTTTTGGAGCTTGTCCATTGACTCCAAGAGTATAAAGCATGCGCCCTGCGCTGTAGATCCCGCTGTTGCAGCCAGACATCGCTGCGGTGATAACAACAAAGTTAATGATTCCGGCTGCAGCTGTAATACCGATTTTTGCAAAAGTTGCTACGAACGGGCTTCCGATCGAAGACAATTGATCCCATGGATAAACTGTGACAATAACAAAAATTGCGCCAATATAGAACACGAGGATACGCCAGATTGTACTTTGAATCGCGTTCCTTATCGTTTTCTGAGGATCTTTCGCTTCACCAGCTGTAATACCGATAAGTTCTACACCTTGATACGCACCCACAACGAGTGATAGGGCAAAGAGGAACCCTTTAACTCCGCCAGTAAAGAAGCCGCCATTTTTCCAGAGGTTTGATAGTCCGGTCGCTTCTCCTCCGTTGCCAAAGCCGAAGAAAATCAGGCCGAAACCTGCAACAATCATCAATACAATCGTAACTACTTTAATCAAAGCAAACCAAAATTCGAATTCACCAAATGATTTAACAGAAATAAAGTTTGCCGCTCCAAGGATAACCATTGCGATTAGGCCTGGAATCCACGCAGGAAGATCTGGAAACCAATACTGCATATATGTGCCGATTGCAATAACTTCCGCCATGCCGACAACTACCCACTGGAACCAGTTGCTCCAGGCAGTCATATATCCCGCTAGTGGATGAATATACTTATATCCAAATGTTGCAAATGAACCTGTACTTGGTTCTAAATAGAGCATTTCGCCCATGGCGCGCATAATCAAATATAGAAAAATTCCTGTAATTCCATAAGCTAACATTACGGATGGACCCGTCCAGCCTATTGTGCTGGAAGATCCCATAAATAGACCTACACCAATCGTTCCGCCCAATGCAATCATTTGAATATGGCGTGAACTTAAGCCCCTACTCAATTCCTTGTTTGCCATTTCATTTCCCCCTCTGTACTGCTTATTGTCAAAGCAAGATGCATATACATCCTTTGTTCATATTTTGTTATGCAAGGATAACTTACAATAACATAATTCCCACGAAACAGTCCACCCGAAAAATACAATTGTCTTTTTTCAATGAATGGATTATAATAGTTTGGTAGAGGGAAGATTCTTCCCTTTACCAAGTTTTCAGAAATTAAAAGGCTAATGCAAGCTCCCTAAAAGGAATGCCTAGTTTCTCTGATAAATTTTCCAGCATATCTTTTGTCATACGATCCAGGTCGTATTGTGGATTGAAATCCCATTCTTCACGTGCGGCAGAGGCATCAATGCTATTTGGCCAAGAGTTTGCAATACCTTGTCGTACAGAATCAACATCGTATGAGATTTCAAATTCAGGAATGAATTTCTTAATCGATGCAGCAATTTGTTCCGGATCAAAGCTCATCGCAGTGATGTTAAATGCATTGCGGTGCTTCAATCGTGAATGGTCAGCCTCCATCAATTGAATGATTGCTTCGATTGCATCTGGCATATACATCATGTCCATATAGGTTCCTTTGCCAATGAAAGATGTATATTTCTTGTTTTTAAGTGCTTCATAGTAAATATCTACTGCATAGTCGGTTGTTCCCCCACCTGGAAGAGTCTTGTACGAAATCAAACCTGGGAATCTAACTCCGCGTGCGTCTACACCGAATTTAGTGAAATAGTAGTCGCAAAGCAATTCTCCGGCTACCTTGGTAACACCATACATAGTGGTAGGCCTTTGAACCGTATCCTGAGGTGTCATTTCTGCCGGTGTTCCTGGTCCGAAAGCAGCGATGGAGCTCGGTATAAATAATTTCAGGTTTAGCTCGCGGGAAACTTCAAGGGCGTTCATAAGGCCACCCATATTCAGGTCCCATGCGAATTTTGGTTTTGTTTCTCCAACTGCCGACAGTAGGGCCGCAAGATGCATGAGGGTGTCAACTTCATATTTTTTGCAAAGACCTAGCATTGCTTCGTAATCCATTACATCAAGGATTTCAAAAGTACCGTTTTCGATAACTGGATTACCTTCAATATGGCGGATGTCTGTTGCAACAACGTTTTCTGTTCCGTACACTTCCCTGAGACGGTGTGTCAATTCGGAACCGATTTGGCCTAGACTGCCAGTAATAAGAATTTTTTTCATGTGACGGGACCTCCTAAGGTTTCTTCTATCAATTTTCAACTGATGCAAGTATTCTGTTATTCTTTGTAAAATTTTAAACGATTAAATAATAGACAATTCTTTGCCTATTTTTTCATAGACTGCCAGAACCTCATCCAGCATTTCCTTGGTATGCGCAGCAGTAGGCATATTTCTAACCCTGCCAGTACCTCTAGGAACCGTTGGGAAAGTGATCGATTTTGCATAAACGCCTTCTTCCATCAGCCTGCGCGAAAATAATTGGGTAAGATCTTCTTTTCCTATGATGCATGGGGTAATTGGCGTTTCGGAATGGCCAATATCGAAACCAAGTTTCTTTAAGCCTTCTTTTAGATATCTTCCGTTTTCCCAAAGCTTTTCAACTTTTTCTGTCGATTCGGTCATGATATTGATCGCTTCGATACAGCCAGCAGCATCTCCCGGAGTCAATGAGGTTGAAAACAGGAACGGACGTGCCCGGACTTTCAGCCAGTCAATCAGCTGCTCTGTACCTGCTACATATCCGCCTACGACGCCAATCGCTTTTGAAAGTGTCCCAATCTGTAGATCAATTCGGTCTGAGAGGCCAAAATGCTTGACTGTACCAGCACCGTTACCCATTACACCTGAGCCGTGAGCATCATCTACATATGTGATTAAACCAAACTCATCAGCAATTTCAACGATTTCCGGAAGCTTCGCTACATCACCGTCCATTGAGAAAACTCCGTCCGTGATGTACATGACTTTTTCGTATAAACCGCTTTCAACTGTTTCTTTCGCAACTCGGCGCAAATCGTCCATGTCCTGGTGTTTGACGCGGATAATTTTCGCTCCTGATAATCGGCATCCATCAATGATCGATGCATGGTTCAATTC
>NZ_JBALOS010000031.1:0-341 GCF_036962765.1 Neobacillus drentensis | reverse complement strand
GGCACCCATGTTGCAATTGAACCCAGATTGAAAGGCAATTGCCGCTTCGGTATGCTTGAACTTGGCAATTGTTTTCTCTAATTCATTATGAATTTTCAATGTACCATTGATGGTACGGACCGCACCGGCCCCCAACCCATACTCTTCGATTGCTTCATGCGCTTTTTGCTTCATTCTTTCATTATTGGCAAGGCCAAGATAGTTATTAGATGACATATTGATTAATGATTTGCCATTGATGGTAACTATAGGGCCGTTTGGTCCTTCTACAGTATCAATGACATTGTAGAGTCCGTTTTCACGCAACTCGTTCAGTTGGGGTGTTAAGAAATCTGCTAAAA
>NZ_JBALOS010000030.1:34278-34421 GCF_036962765.1 Neobacillus drentensis | reverse complement strand
CGAGAGGGTTGTCTTTTTTGTTGTTGAAACTGTTCGGATATTAGGTGATGAGTGAGTTAATAATGGTGTAAATGAGGAAGTAAGTGATGAGGTAAGGTAGGCACTATTTAGGTTCACAGTGCCTGTGCAAGAAGAAAAAAGCA
>NZ_JBALOS010000030.1:12159-34170 GCF_036962765.1 Neobacillus drentensis | reverse complement strand
ACAGAACGGTCCCTCTGAAGGTTTCACAGTTACCGTACAGCTAAATAAATTCCACAGGCGGACAATCTTGGAAAAGGTTACTTTTCTGTAAGGAAAATGACGATGGTAAAAAAGTATGAAATGTTTTCAAAGAAATTACGAATAGACATACACCCAATCGCTGACTGTTACATACTATATTAATTAAGATGGCACGAAAAAGAGTATTCAAAAAATTGTATACAAATAAAAATTTCCGGGCAGAATGGATGTATGGAGGTGGAGGGATTGAGTTCATTTTTAGCACAGAAGTACCATCAGGAAATGTGCGTTATTTGTGAGAATTTAAAACCAAAAGGCATACATCTATATACTTCTTTTATTTGTACAGAATGTGAAAATGATTTAATACAAACAGATACAAAGGATCCAAAATATAAATACTTTCTTAAACAACTGAAAAAAATAACCACTCCAGAAATTTTTTCATAAAAGTCCGATGAGGACTTTATTTTTTTGCATATAAACAATCAAATAGGAATGAGAATGATTTTTTGTTAGAATAAATGAGACTCTTAGAAGGAAGTAAACAATTGAATGAATAATCAATGGAACACACCTTTATATCATACGTTAATCCAACATAGTAAAAAGAAGCCGGTTTCCTTTCATGTCCCAGGGCATAAATATGGAGACATACTTCAACCTGAGGCACAGCACTATTTTAAGCATGTGCTACAAATCGATGCTACCGAATTATCCGGGTTAGATGATTTACACTCGCCTGAAGGTGTGATATTAGAGGCAGAAGAACTCTTAGCCGAACTTTATCAGACAAGGAAAAGTTATTTTCTTGTTAATGGTTCAACTGTTGGGAATCTAGCAATGATTATGGCGGCCTGTGAGGAAGGAACTAAGGTCCTCGTTCAAAGAAATTGCCATAAATCTATATTAAACGGTCTAGGCTTAGCAAAAGCGGATCCCATTTTTCTAGAGCCTGAATTTAACCAGGAGTGGAAGGTACCATCTGGGATCAGTTTAGAAACAGTCATTGAATCTATCAAATTATATCCTGATGCAAAGGCACTCATTCTGACCTATCCGAACTACTATGGAATGGGATTTGAATTACAAGAAATAATAAATGAAGCACATCGGCACGATATTCCTGTCTTAGTTGATGAGGCACATGGGCCGCACTATATCCTTGGCGGCCCGTTCCCGCCTTCTGCTCTTCAGCTGGGCGCAGATATTGTGGTGCAATCTGCCCATAAGATCCTTCCAGCGATGACAATGGGTTCCTATTTACATATTAATAGCGATTTAATCAGTCAGCATAAGGTAAAGGAATATCTGACGGTGTTCCAGTCAAGCAGCCCGTCCTATCCGATTATGGCATCCTTGGATGTGGCAAGGAATTATCTAAGTACGTATAATCAAAAAGATGTTACATTTCTATTAACTGAAATCAAACGTTTTAAGGACGAGTTAGCGAAGATTCCTGCTATCAGCGTGCTTGACTATCCTAACGATAACGGTGATCCACTAAAGATAACGATTCAGTCGCGGTGTCGTTTAAATGGATTTGAACTCCAAAAGAGATTAGAAGAGGCAGCTATTTTTACAGAATTAGCCGACCCAAATAATGTCCTCTTTATACTGCCGTTATTAAAAGATGGACAATGTTTCCCCTTAGATGAAACCATTTTGAAAATAAAAGAGGCACTATCTGATGTACCATCCATTAATCGAGAAGAGGTATTTGAGTTGGCTGGACAGAAAATCTCGAGGTTGGCAGTTACCTTTAAAGAAATGGAAAAGTTAGCGCTAAAAGAAGAGCCTATTTCCGACGCACTAGGAGAGGTATGCGCTGAAACCATTATTCCATACCCACCAGGTATTCCACTGCTGCTAAAGGGTGAAAGGATTACAAAAAATAAGCTTAGCCAGCTGTCCCTTTTGTTAACAACGGGTGCAAGATTTCAAGGAGGCTCCTTATTAAAGAATGGGATGATCAAGACTTATATTACAACTTAAGAGAGATTATACAGTTTTGGAGGTTTATTTAGATGAATAGCGGTATATTTATAACATTTGAGGGCCCTGATGGGGCAGGAAAGACAACCATTATTAATATGGTGGCCGAGCAGTTGGGAGACGTACTATTAACCAGAGAACCAGGTGGGATTGATATTGCGGAGCAAATCCGCGCCGTTATTCTAGACAAAGGGAATACCGCCATGGATCCTCGGACCGAGGCATTACTCTATGCAGCGGCAAGAAGGCAGCATTTGATCGAAAAGGTAAAGCCCGCATTAGACGAGGGGAAAGTTGTGTTGTGTGACCGATTTGTTGATAGTTCTCTAGCTTACCAAGGCTATGCACGCGGATTAGGAATCGATGAGGTGTTTGCGATTAATCAATTTGCAATTGAGAACTTGATGCCACAACTCACGATCTACTTTGATATTGAATCAGAGTTAGGTTTACAACGAATAAACAAAGATAAAGGCCGTGAAATTAATCGTTTGGATTTAGAAGACTTAGAATTCCATCAAAAGGTGAGAGCTGGCTACCAACTATTAATCAAACGATTTCCCGACCGTTTCCGGATAATTGATGCTTCCGCTACAGTGGAGAATGTGTACAAGGAAACATTTAAAGTCATAGAGGATACATTAGCAAAAAGAAAGCCTTCACTGTAGGGCTTTTTTTTATCCGAAAAGAATCTGTCATTCCGAATGTAAGGAAGTCTGTTACCTGTTATAATATAGGAAACAAAACTAGATTTTAGAATAAGGAGAGGGTAGTTCGGATGAAACTTATCATAGCTGTCGTACAGGACCAAGATAGTAATCGTTTATCAAAGGCACTAGTTGATCATAATTTTAGGGCAACCAAATTAGCTAGTACAGGTGGATTTCTTAAGTCGGGGAACACGACCTTTATGATTGGTACAGAGGATATCCGCGTCGACCGGGCCCTCCAAATTATTAAGGATAACTGCAGGGCCAGAGAGCAGTTAGTTGCTCCTGTTTCCCCAATGGGCGGGAATGCAGACTCCTATGTTCCCTATCCAGTTGAAGTCGAGGTTGGCGGTGCAACCGTATTCGTTCTGCCTATTGAACAATATATGCATTTTTAACCTAAACAATAGATCCGTTACTATTTTAAAGTTAGTGAGTGATGAACTTGGGAAAATCATGGGAGCAACTAGAAGAGCTTCAACCAACTGTATTAAAAATGTTAAAAAACAGTTTAGTGAAAAATCGAGTGGCCCATGCATACCTTCTTGAGGGCATCAGAGGGACAGGCAAGCGGGAAATTGCGTTGTTGCTGACAAAGTCCCTATTTTGCGAAGCACTCATTGATCACTATAGACCTTGTGAGAAATGCAATAATTGCCGTCGGATTAATCATGGTAACCATCCTGATGTGCATATTGTTGAGCCGGAGGGATTATCGATTAAGGTTGACCAAATAAGAAACCTGCAGGTGGAGTTTTCCAAAAAGGGATTAGAATCTTTGAAAAAAGTTTATTTGCTTGTGCATGCGGATAAAATGAGTGTCAGTGCGTCCAATAGTTTATTGAAATTTTTAGAGGAACCGAACCCAGGGACGGTTGCTTTTCTCTTAACAGAACAACCTCAGAAAATTTTACCAACCATCCTTTCTAGATGCCAAATACTAACATTTCATCCATTATCACCACACGTGATGATTAAACAATTGGTGGAAAACGGCGTGGAGCCGCAGAAGGCCCCGCTGCTGGCTCAATTAACCAATAGTTTGGATGAAGCACAAAAATTAAATGTCGATGAATGGTTTGCACAAGCCCAAAAAATAGTGGTAAAATTATATGAGGTGTTAAAAAAAAATCCGTTGGATGCAATGGTAACGCTTCAAACAGACTGGTTTTTACACTTTAAAGAGAAAGAACAGATTCATCGTGGTTTAGACCTTTTACTTCTTATTTTTAAGGATTTACTATATATACAATTAGATAGGCAGGAGCAGATTGTTTTTCGAGAGGAAATTGAACGGCTGCAACAATTTGCATTGCAAACATCTGGACGGCGCATATCGGATCAAATGTCAGCTATCCTAGATGCAAAGAGGAAGCTGGAGAGGAATATGAATCCTCAGCTGATGATGGAACAGCTTGTGTTAAAATTGCAGGAGGGATCTTCATTTGTATGATGTTGTAGGAGTACGCTTTAAAAAAGCGGGGAAAATCTATTATTTTGATCCAGGGGACCTCTCCATTGAAAAAGACGACTTTGTGATTGTAGAAACAGTTCGTGGAGTAGAGTACGGAAAAGCAGTAATCGCTCGGAAACAAGTTGAGGAGAATGATGTCGTCCTTCCGCTCAAAAAAGTGGTTAGAATTGCCGACCCAAAGGATAAAATGATTGTTGAGGAGAATAAGCAAGCCGCGAAGGAAGCCTATGAGGTTTGTAATGAAAAAGTGAATGAGCATCAGCTGGATATGAAACTAGTCGATGTTGAATATACATTTGATCGAAACAAAGTAATCTTCTATTTTACAGCTGATGGAAGAGTTGATTTCCGTGAGCTTGTGAAGGATTTAGCAGCTATTTTTCGGACGAGAATTGAATTACGCCAGATTGGTGTCCGTGATGAAGCGAAAATGCTTGGCGGTATAGGTCCATGTGGAAGAATGCTGTGCTGTTCTACTTTCTTAGGGGATTTCGACCCAGTTTCAATCAAGATGGCAAAGGATCAAAACCTATCTTTAAATCCTACAAAAATATCTGGATTATGCGGCAGACTAATGTGCTGTTTAAAATATGAAAATGATGAATATGAATCTGCTAAAGCATTGCTTCCGGATTTAGGAGAAATCATTGAAACACCACAAGGTAAAGGAAAAGTAGTAGGATTAAATATATTAGAGCGGGTACTACAGGTTGAACTAAAGGAACAGGAACGTGTTCTGGAGTATACCTTGGAGGAAATCAATAAAGAAGGTGCCTTTTCTATACAATCCACAGATTAACGAGGTGGAAGACGTGGATAAAAAAGAAATATTTGAATCAGTAAGTAATATGGAAACACAAATTGGCCATCTTTACCAAAAGCTAGGGGAATTAAAGCAGCATTTAGCCGAAATACTAGAAGAGAATCATTATTTAAAGCTTGAAAATGAACATTTGAGACGCCGTTTAGATGTAACGACTGAACAGGGAAAGAAAGTCACAGGGAATAAAAAAGGGACAGCCGTTTCCGAGACGACTGGTGTAAAGCCATTTGATGTCGGGGAAGGATATGATAACCTTGCCCGTCTATATCAAGAAGGTTTTCATATTTGTAACCTTCATTTTGGAAGTTTACGCAAGGAAGGCGATTGTTTATTCTGCCTTTCCTTTCTTAATAAGAAATAACCTTAAGAGGCTGACAAAATCAGCCTCTATTTTCATACATATAGCTGGAGGATGGATACTTTGGTGAATTTGAAAGATGATGAACGGCTTGATTATTTACTAGCAGAAAACTTAAGAATAATTCAGAGCCCATCCGTATTTGCCTTTTCGCTTGACGCTGTTTTACTAGCAAGATTTGTCTATGTTCCGATTCAAAAAGGGAACTTAATTGACCTATGCAGCGGGAATGGGGTAATTCCCTTGTTTTTAAGTGCGCGAACGAAGGGACATATTACCGGTGTTGAAATACAGGAACGACTGTACGATATGGCAGTAAGAAGCATTGAATATAATGGCCTTGAACAGCGGCTGCAAATGATTCATGGCGATATCAAGGAGATGCCAAAACAACTAGGATATGGAAAATTTGATGTTGTCACATGCAACCCGCCCTATTTTACAACAGCCTCTAAGGAAGAAATGAATCCAAATGAACATCTTGCGATTGCCCGGCATGAAATTCTGTGTACATTAGAGGATGCAGTTAAGACATCGAGCCAATTAGTTAAACAAGGCGGAAAGGTGGCCTTTGTCCACCGGCCAGGACGACTGTTGGATATCATTACATTGATGAGAGAATACCGGCTCGAACCAAAAAGGATTCAATTTGTCTACCCGAAGAAGGGGAAAGAGGCTAATACCCTTTTGATTGAGGCAATTAAGGATGGCAGTCCTGATTTGAAAATACTCCCGCCGCTATTTGTTTATAATGAGGACAATGAATACACAAACGAGATAAAAGAGATTTTATATGGAGAACAATGACCACTTTTTTTATGTGCTTACCTGTAATGACGGTAGTTTGTATGGCGGATACACGAATAATCTTGATCGGCGGATTAAGATGCATAATGAAGGAAAAGGTGCAAAATATACACGGGGCCGAGGTCCGGTCCAACTTACATACTTTCGACGTTACGAAAATAAAGGGGATGCACTCAGGGCAGAATATCAGTTTAAACAGTTACCTCGGAAGAAAAAAGTTGAGTTTTTGCAAAATAATAATGATATGTCTATAAACTTTGAAAACAGTTCAGCTCCAATGGCTAGGGGCTCGGGGGATAGCCCTTGAACAGGCGTTTTCGCTTTAGTATTTGAAAAGGGTGATAGTGATGTGGCAGCAAAAGAGTTTTGAGAATGAAGCAACCAAAGGGATCTTATATCTTATTCCCACTCCAATCGGCAATTTAGAAGATATGAGTTTCCGAGCAATTCGATTATTAAAAGAAGCAGACTTAATTGCTGCAGAAGATACAAGAAATACAAAGAAGCTGTGCAACTACTTTGAAATTGGGACACCTGTGGTCAGTTATCACGAACATAATAAAGAAACGAGCGGCGAAAAATTGATTCAAAAAGTAAAGGAAGGGTTGAAAATTGCCCTCGTCAGTGATGCAGGCATGCCAGCAATTTCTGACCCAGGTTATGAATTGGTATTAGCCGCTACCCGGGAAAAGGTGCCAGTGGTTCCCTTGCCAGGTGCAAATGCAGCTCTGACATCATTAATAGCCTCGGGGTTACCATGCCAGCCATTTTACTTTTTTGGATTTCTGAATCGTAATAAGAAAGAGAAACGAACGGAATTAGAAAGCTTAAAGTGGCAAGCAGCCACGTTAATCTTTTATGAATCACCGCATCGGCTAAAAGAAACCTTAGCGATTATGTTAGATGTACTTGGTAATCGCAAAATTGCAATTTGCAGGGAATTAACGAAAAAGTATGAGGAATTTATTCGCGGGACAATTGAAGAAATGATTACCTGGACCAAACAGGATGAAATCCGCGGTGAATTTTGCTTGATTGTAGAGGGGACGGATCAGCAACAGGAGGAAACCTTCAACTGGTGGCAAAATTTAACTCTTGAAGAACATGTAAATCATTATATTTCAGAAAAAATGCTTCCTTCGAAGGAAGCGATTAAACTAACGGCTAAGGACCGTGACATGAATAAACGAGATGTGTATCAGGCTTATCATGTCGAATAACCAAGCGTTATGTATATAGAGAAAAGCTCCAGCAAGTGCTGGAGCTTTTTATTATTTTACTAATTCAAAGTTGTTTTGGATTTCTTGAAGTAATTGTTCTGCACCTTCACGGCTTAGAATCAATTTACCGCCTGCAAGAGTTAGATTATCATCAGATACTTCTCCTGTCACTTGGCAAGTCATATTTGGTTTGTATTTCTTTAAGATGATACGCTCATCATCCACATAAATTTCAAGAGCGTCTTTTTCAGCGATACCAAGAGTACGTCTTAATTCGATTGGAATAACCACACGGCCTAACTCATCAACTTTACGAACAATACCTGTAGATTTCATTTTTACTAGCTCCTCTCATATTATAAACATATTTTTCTCTATCTATTTATTCGTCATTATTCGACAAATTTTTCATATCTCAATAATACAAGAAATTCCCATATCCGTCAATTACTTTTATTTTGAAAAATAAAAGTAAAATGATTCAATGAATATAATACTTGATTTGACAACGTTTTAACTAAAAATTATCTAAATTATACCATTTTTAATACTATTGTAATTTTAGTAACAAAATTGTTTGACTTTTATATTATTCGACAAATTCCTGCAAATTTTGTTACTATTGAGCCATAAATACTTCGAACGACTTAAAGAGTTTATGGGTGTAGCGGGTAATTAATCGTAAATAATGGTAGCAGGACAAACCGGGACTTCTTGCAAGAAAGTTGATTTTTAGGTATATTTTGATGATAGAGATGGGAAAAAAGAGGCAATAATGGATTAATAGGGTTGTGCGCTCGCCAACTATTGGAGGGATACAAATGGAGAATAAATTAAAGACTTTTTACCTGACAACACCGATTTACTATCCAAGCGGAAATTTACATATTGGGCATGCTTATACGACGGTTGCTGGTGATGCAATGGCTCGTTATAAGCGGATGCGCGGCTACGATGTAATGTACTTAACTGGGACGGATGAGCATGGACAAAAGATTCAACGGAAGGCAGAAGAGGCAGGGATTACTCCGCAGCAGTATGTAGATGAAATTGTCGATGGTGTTCAAGAGTTATGGAATAAACTTGATATTTCATATGATGATTTTATTCGCACAACTCAGGAGAGGCATAAACAAGTTGTCGAAAAAATCTTTGCAAGGCTTGTTGAGCAAGGAGATATATATCTCGATCAGTATGAAGGCTGGTATTGTACTCCGTGTGAATCCTTTTTTACGGACCGCCAGCTAGTGGATGGGAATTGTCCGGATTGTGGGCGCCCTGTTGAAAAAGTAAAAGAAGAATCATACTTTTTTAGAATGAGTAAGTATGTTGACCGTTTATTGCGGTACTACGAAGAGAACCCTGATTTCATCCAGCCAGAATCTCGCAAAAATGAGATGATTAATAACTTTATCAAACCAGGACTAGAGGACTTAGCTGTATCAAGGACTACGTTTGATTGGGGAATTAAGGTGCCGGGAAATCCAAAGCATGTCATTTATGTTTGGATTGATGCGTTATCCAACTATATCACAGCGCTTGGATATGGAACTGAAAATGATGCTAAATACTTAAATTACTGGCCAGCTGATGTTCATCTTGTCGGGAAGGAAATTGTCCGTTTCCATACCATCTATTGGCCAATTATGCTCATGGCATTAGATCTTCCACTTCCAAAGAAGGTATTTGCCCATGGCTGGCTGTTGATGAAGGATGGGAAAATGTCCAAATCAAAAGGGAATGTTGTGGACCCAGTTACCTTAATTGACCGTTATGGTCTGGATGCTCTTCGCTATTATCTTTTAAGAGAAGTTCCATTTGGGTCGGATGGCGTCTTCACACCGGAAGGCTTTGTTGAAAGAATCAACTTTGATTTAGCCAATGATTTGGGTAATCTTCTAAATCGTACGATCGCCATGATTGAAAAGTATTTTAATGGCGTTATCCCGGATTATGCTGGATCAGTTACTGAATTTGATGCCACGCTGCTGCAGGTTAATCAAGAGACAGTCAATAAATACGAAGAAGCGATGGAGAAAATGGAGTTCTCTGTTGCATTAACAGCGATTTGGCAGTTAGTCAGCCGGACAAATAAATATATTGATGAAACAAAACCATGGGTCTTAGCGAAGGAAGAGGCAAGTAAAGGGGAACTGGCGAGTGTAATGGTTCATCTCGCCGAATCATTACGCCGAATTGCCATTTTACTGCAACCGTTCTTAACACGCACGCCGAATGCGATCTTTACACAACTGGGTATTCAGGAAGAGACCCTAAAAGCATGGGAAGGCCTTGCTGATTTTGGGTTAATTCCAAGTGGAACAAAGGTGGAGAAGGCTGCACCAATCTTCCCAAGGCTTGAGATTGCTGAGGAAGTAGAGTTCATTAAGACAAAAATGCAAGGTTCTGCACCAGCGGCGGAAGAAAAGAAAGAAGCACAGCCAGAAGAAAAGCCAGAAGAAATCGACGAAATTGCGATTGATGATTTCATGAAAATTGATTTACGTGTAGCAGAAGTCATCCAAGCGGAGCCGATTAAAAAAGCAGATAAACTGCTTAAGCTTCAACTAGATTTAGGCTATGAAAAGCGCCAGGTCGTTTCAGGAATTGCTCAATATTATAAGCCTGAAGAATTAGTCGGCCGCAAGGTAATTTGTATTACCAATCTAAAACCTGTGAAACTGCGCGGTGAATTGTCCCAGGGCATGATCCTAGCGGGTTCAAAAGATGGCCAACTTTCTCTTGCAACAGTCGACCAGACATTGGCAAATGGAGCAAAAGTAAAATAATTATGTAACTAAAGGCGCCTATTATAGGCGCTTTTGCTTTTGGAAACAGGCACTTCTGCTCTTAAATTGTTCCACGTGTAACAATTTTCGGGATATTTACTTTTTTACATGATATTTTTTGACATTGAAAGTCCGTAAGTGCACAATTTAGAGAAAAATAAGGAAAAGAGGTTCTTGCTTACTATGCTATTCGACACGCATGCACATTTAAATGATAATCAGTATAACGAAGATTTAGAAGAAGTGATTGAAAGGGCAGAACACGAGGGAGTCAGCCGTATGGTTGTTGTCGGATTCGATCGTCCAACTATTCAACGAGCGATGGAATTAGCCGAGAAATACGATTTTATTTATGCCTGTGTTGGATGGCATCCTGTTGATGCGATTGACATGAAAGAAGAAGACTTAGTTTGGATCGAGGAATTAGCCGCACATCCTAAGGTTGTCGCCATTGGTGAAATGGGCTTGGATTATCATTGGGACAAATCTCCAAAGGAAATTCAAAAGGAAGTTTTCCGGAAACAAATCAGGCTGGCTAAAAAGGTGAAGCTGCCGATTGTTATTCATAATCGTGAAGCAACTGCTGATATAGTGGAAATTTTAAAGGAAGAAGGCGCAGAAGAAGTAGGCGGGATCATGCACTGCTTTAGCGGGAGTCCTGAAGTGGCAAAGGAATGTGTAAAAATGAATTTCTATATCTCGTTAGGCGGGCCGGTGACCTTTAAAAATGCTAAAAAGCCGAAAGAAGTGGCGGCCGAAATACCATTAGATAAACTGTTGATCGAAACGGATTGCCCTTATTTGGCCCCCCATCCCTACCGTGGGAAAAGAAATGAGCCTAGTTATGTAAAACTAGTAGCTGAGCAAATTGCCGAAATAAAAGGGTTGACATTTGAAGAAGTGGCCGAAGCAACGACACGAAATGCTAAAAAATTATTCGCCATAAAATGATAGGGGAATTTGTCGAAGTCAGCGGAAGCTTGTCTTAAAATTTAATGATAACAAAAAGTTCTACACGTCTCCTTTTCTACATAGGATAACCGTGTCGAGAAGTTTCTCTTTGCAAATATTCTAACTTTGTGCATAATTAGAAATACCCTCGCAGAGTATGCAAGGAATGACAGCCGACAGCATGGTTCATTAATCTCTCTAAGAAAAGGAGGCGTTTTTCATCGTATTCAAAAACGTGAAAAACCTGTTCCCCCAGTCTTTGAGCCGGAAGACATTGACCATTGCTTTTGCTAGTTTCGTAGTTTTGTTGACATCTCTTGGAATTCTTTATTTTGAAGGGTCGAAGAAAACTGTTGCCATCACTCTTAACAATCAGCAAAAGGTCGTAAAGACTCACGCGGATACAGTTCAAGAATTATTTGATGAAATGGATGTATCCATTCGCTCACAAGACTATTTGCATCCGAAGGCGAATTCAAAGGTGAAGGACCACCTTATGGTCGTATGGAAGCAAGCTAAACAGGTTCACATTGTCAAGGACAACGAGAAGAAAACGATCTGGACGACAGCAGGTTCTGTAGCTGGACTCCTAAAAGAGCAGAAAATTGTTTTGAGCAAACATGATCAAATCTCACCTAGACCGCAAGCTGCAATACAAGATAAGATGAAAATTGGGATAAAAAAGGCGTTTCATCTTACATATGTTGACGGCGGTAAAAAACAACGAGTTTGGTCCACTTCGGCTACGGTCGCTGACTTTTTATCACAACAGGGTATTAAGCTAAATAAATTAGACCGAGTTGAACCGTCATTAACAGAAACCATCGCTAAGAATGGTGTTGTTAACGTCATTCGAGTAGAAAAAGTCACCGATGTAGTGGAAGAACCGATTCAATTTGCTGTGGTAACCAAGAAGGATGAAAGTTTAGAAAAAGGCAAGGAACAAACCATTAAAAAAGGTAAAAAAGGTCGCGTTTCTAAACAGTATGAAGTTCTTCTTGAAAATGGCAAAGAGATCTCAAGAAAATTAATTAGTGAGCAGAAGATTGCAGAGAAACAAGATAAAGTTGTGGCTGTCGGAACGAAGGAATTATCATTACAAGTTTCCCGTGGTGCTTCGAATGAGCCGGGAAAAGAGTTTTATGTGACTGCAACGGCCTATACCGCTTATTGCAATGGGTGTTCAGGTAGAACAGCTACTGGACTTAATCTCCGGGCGAACCCGAACATGAAGGTAATCGCGGTTGATCCAAGGATTATTCCACTTGGTTCAAAGGTCTATGTTGAAGGGTATGGATACGCTGTAGCAGCTGACACCGGTGGGGCGATTAAAGGATACATCATTGATTTATTCATGCCATCCAATCAGGATTGCTATCGCTGGGGACGTAAAAAAGTAAAGATTAAGGTTTTAAATTAATTTCCTTTATGCAGAGGGTCCTATCCTCTGCATTTTGCTTTTTTCGTAAATTTCTTTATACTAACAACGAATACATATTGATCAAAATTCTTCATCTTTTTCTTAATATATTGTATGAATGCGTTCAGTAATATAGACGATGAACATTACAAAAATGTTTCAAGTTTTTATCATTTTTTATTTTTTTATTACGGAGGCCTACACTATTAAAATGAAGATCAAAGAAATTATTGTTGTGGAAGGCAAAGATGATACAACAGCGATTAAACGAGCAGTAAATGCTGATACCATTGAAACAAATGGTTCAGCTGTTAATGAAGTAACCATAGAAAAGGTACGACGCGCGCAACAGACAAGAGGCGTCATCATCTTTACCGATCCGGATTTTCCCGGTGAAAAGATTAGGAAGACGATTGCTGAGGCTGTCCCAGGTTGCAAACATGCTTTTTTAACAAAGGAAGCAGCGATGGGAAAAGTCGGTGAAAGTCTTGGTGTGGAGCATGCCAGCCCTGAAGTGATTCAAGAAGCGCTAAAGGATGCCCAGGTTATGAGTGAAACGTACACAGAAGAAATAACGCAAGAGGACTTACTTACCGCTGGACTAATTGGCGGTGAAGGAGCGAAAGAAAGAAGAATTATGCTCGGAAAGTTATTAAAAATAGGTTACACAAATGGGAAACAGCTCCATAAACGCTTAATGATGTTCCAAATCAGTAAACAAGAATTTTCAGAAGCACTAAGGGTTGTACGTCAGGAGGAACTACATGAATAAAGATATTGCTACCCCGGTAAGAACAAAGGAAATTTTAAATAAGTACGGTTTTTCATTTAAAAAGAGTCTTGGTCAAAACTTTTTAATCGATACAAACATCTTAAAAAAAATTGTCAGCTTTGCAGACCTAACCGAAAATTCTGGTGCGATTGAAATTGGGCCAGGTATTGGCGCGCTTACCGAACAACTGGCTCGCACAAGTAAAAAAGTCGTTGCCTTTGAGATTGATCAACGATTATTACCGATCTTAAAGGACACATTATCCCCTTATCCAAACGTAGAAATCATTCATAACGATGTGCTCGAGGCAGATGTTGCCGGAGTAATGGCAGAAAAATTCACTGATATTACCGATATTATGGTTGTAGCTAATTTACCTTATTATGTGACAACGCCCATCATTATGAAACTGCTAGAAGAACATTTGCCAATCCGTGGGATTGTTTGTATGCTCCAAAAAGAGGTGGCAGACCGCATTTCAGCGCGGCCTGGAACGAAGGAGTATGGCTCTCTTTCTATCGCTGTTCAGTATTACACAGAAGCTGAGACTGTCATGATTGTTCCGAAAACGGTGTTTGTGCCGCAGCCGAATGTCGATTCGGCGGTTATTCGACTGACAAAGAGGGAAAAGCCAGCGGTAACGGTAACGGATGAAGCGTTCTTTTTTCAAGTGACAAGGGCAAGCTTTGCACAGAGAAGAAAAACACTGCTTAATAATCTAACAAGCCAGCTGCCGGAGGGCAAACAAAAGAAGGAAGAGATCCTTCAAGCCTTAAGTACCTGTGGAATCGATCCTGCCCGGAGAGGTGAGACACTCTCTTTAGAGGAATTTGGCCGTTTAAGCGAAGAACTATATCCGTTTTTCCACTAGACCCTAGTAAAGGGTCTATTTTTTTTCACCATATAAATGGTAGTTGCATAGCCTATGAGAGAAACCTTACTTAAGGGCCCATTGCTGGTCCTATTGGAGTGACGACAGTGGATATAAAATTAAATGATATTGTCGGCAGGCGTTCGTATAACTGCGATATTCTCTTTCGTATTATTGATGTTCGAAAAATTAACGACCAGAAGTGTGCTGTCCTATATGGAGAGGATTTTCGGCTCGTAGCAGATGCCCCATACGAGGATTTGGTTGTTATTGACCCTAACCAAAGAGCCAAGCTGAAAAATGAATACCGGACTCTTGAGGAACAGTCTTTTCGGTTGTTTTCACAAGATGTTGAATTAATCAAGCATCGTCAGGAATACGAAGCGACTGGCGGCTATGTCAAACCTAGTAATTATTTCCAAATACCAGGGAAGGTTCTCCATCTGGATGGTGATCCATCTTACTTGAGGAAATGTATGACGGTATATGAAAAAGTGGGGATCCCTGTTATGGGTATCCACTGTAATGAAAAGGAAATGCCTGAACGGATTGGGAACCTGATTGATATGTATCGTCCGGATATTCTTGTAATCACTGGCCATGATGCCTATTCAAAGGCAAAGGGGAAGATGACGGATATAAATGCCTACCGCCATTCCAAGCATTTTGTGCAAACGGTTAAGGAAGCTAGAAAAAAAATTCCTCACTTGGATCAGCTCGTTATTTTCGCCGGTGCCTGCCAGTCTCATTTTGAATCATTGATTCATGCAGGGGCTAACTTCGCAAGTTCACCTTCAAGAATAAACATCCATGCCCTTGACCCAGTTTATATTGTTGCCAAAATCAGCTTTACACCTTTTATGGAACGAATAAATGTGTGGGACGTATTACGGAACACATTAACAGGTGAGAAGGGTCTAGGAGGAATTGAAACAAAAGGAGTGTTACGGACGGGGATGCCTTATCGGCCAATCCAAGAGGGGGATGAATAAGCCTTTGCAAAATGAAAAGGCTTATTTTTTTTTATTTTACGGTCGATACATAATCCCTTACAAATAAGGCAAGCTAAAAATGTTGAAATTTAGAAGAAAAAGTAGAACAAAAAATATTGACAATCTTTTTGTTTGACTGATATAATTTATGTTTTTGTTTGACATGACTATGTCAGTGTGTTATACTTTACACAGTGAGGTGGACCGAATGCCAAAAACCTTAGCCGATATTAAAAAGGCTCTTGACACAAATTTAGGGAAAAGATTACTGCTTAAAGCCAACGGAGGACGTAGAAAAACCATTGAACGTTCCGGTGTTTTAGCTGAAACTTATCCATCTGTTTTTGTTATTGAATTAGATCAGGATGAAAACTCATTCGAACGTGTTTCTTACAGCTATGCGGATGTGTTAACAGAAACAGTTCAAATCACTTTCTATGAAGATGCATCAGGACATTTAGCCTTAAATTAGTATATAAGCAATCTGCAGCAGTAAACAAAGGTTTACTGCTTTTTGCTATTTATAAAGCGGAAGCGCCTTTTTCAGGGAAAAAGTAGTTCATTTTTTCCTAGGGGCGACAGGCATAAGACGAGCCGGCGAGAAGGTTGCTTTTTAACCCTCAGGACGGATGGGCTTATGACCGAGGAAAAAAGGTCTTTATTTTTTTCCCCCGAGCCCCTAGGCGCTGGAGCTGGATTAAGAGATCTAGTTCAATGAATACCGAGCCTGCTATTTACCCCATACTAAGAATGCTGCAGTATGAAAGGGGTTGTATAGATGGGCAGAAGAAGAAGAGGGATCATGTCCAGTCACTTTAAAGAAGAACTTGCAAAGGAACTTGGATTTTATGATGTCGTTCAAAAAGAAGGATGGGGCGGCATCAAAGCAAAAGATGCAGGGAATATGGTCAAACGCGCCGTTGAACTTGCACAAGAACAATTAGCTCACCGGAGTCCAAGAGGTTAACTTCTAAACAAGGCCTTCTCTTTTTTAATTCAATCAATCACTTACTACAGCGAAGCCAGAGGACCATTTCCTCTGGCTTTTTTGCGTTAACTCCATTTTTCCTCGCAAATTATGACCTTTTTTTTATAAAACATATAATAAAATATGAAATTTGATAGGATTTCTCATATCTGACGTCTTACTTTTATCGTTTTGTGGTAAAATAGGACAAAATGTGGATTTTCGGAAATAGAAAAATGGAAGCGTCAAATTGGCGCATGGACTGGACAATAAAGAAGTAGGTGGACGTAGTGAAGCTTTTAGTAAAAGCACCGGCCAAAATAAATTTAGCATTAGATGTTCTACATAAACGCCCCGATGGCTATCATGAGGTGGAAATGATTATGACCACGATTGATTTGGCAGACCGTGTGGAACTATCATTATTAACTGAAGATAAAATACATATTCACTCACATAATCGCTATGTCCCTGATGACCAGCGTAATTTAGCCTATCAGGCTGCCCAACTCTTAAAAGACCGATTCAGTGTGAAACAAGGTGTGTTGATTTCAATTGAAAAAACGATTCCAGTTGCGGCTGGACTTGCAGGAGGGAGCAGTGATGCTGCGGCCACTTTAAGGGGTTTAAATAAGCTGTGGAATCTCGGATTAACGATGGATGAATTGGCCGAACTAGGCAGTGAAATTGGCTCGGATGTTTCCTTTTGTGTCTATGGAGGGACAGCCTTAGCAAAAGGCAGAGGGGAAATGATTACCGAATTACCCGCTCCCCCTACATGCTGGGTCATCCTTGCAAAGCCTTTTATTGGGGTATCGACAGCGGAAGTATACCGACGGCTCGATCTCAATGAAACGGTTCATCCCGATATTGCTGGAATGATCCAAGCAATCAAGGAGCATGATTACCAAAAGGTGTGCAATGACGTCGGGAATGTCTTAGAAGAGGTAACGTTAAACCTTCACCCTGAAGTAGCGCTAATTAAAGAACAAATGAAACGCTTTGGTGCCGATGCGGTGTTAATGAGCGGCAGTGGGCCGACTGTGTTCGGAATTGTACAGCATGATTCAAGAATGCACCGAATTTATAACGGATTAAGAGGATTCTGTGATCAAGTATTTGCAGTCCGGATGTTAGGGGAACGACACTCACTTGATTAAAAACGTACGAAAATGGTATCCTATAGTTAGAATATTCGTGTTTTTGGGGGCTTGTTATGAAATTTCGCCGCAGTGAACGTTTGATTGATATGACAAATTATTTATTAGACCATCCTCGTCAATTAGTACCGCTTACTTTTTTTGCTGAACGTTACGCATCCGCGAAATCATCAATTAGTGAAGATTTGGCTATCATCAAAGAGACGTTTGAAAACAGAGGAATTGGAACCATCCAAACCGTACCTGGGGCATCGGGCGGGGTAAAATTTTTTATAAAAGTAAGTCATGATGAAGCAGCGCCTTTTATCAATGAATTGTGTGAACTTATTGCCAATCCTGACAGGCTATTACCTGGAGGATATTTATACTTAACCGATATTTTGGGCGATCCACAGGTCGTGCAAAAGGCTGGGCGCATTATTGCCTCTGCCTATACTGATGTAAAAATAGATGTTGTGATGACTGTTGCCACAAAAGGAATTCCGCTTGCCTATGCAGTAGCGAGTCAGTTGAATGTTCCTGTTGTGATTGTCCGAAGAGATAGTAAAGTTACGGAAGGTCCAACCGTCAGCATTAATTATGTGTCAGGTTCAACAAAGAGAATCCAAACAATGGTCCTATCGAAACGAAGCATGAAAGAAGGTTCACGTGTCCTCATTGTCGATGATTTTATGAAAGCTGGCGGAACCGTCATGGGAATGATCAGCATGCTTGAGGAATTTAATGGACATCTGGCTGGAATTGCTGTTTTAGTAGAGGCAGAAAAAATCCAAGAGCGTCTCGTCGATGAATATACTTCGCTCGTACAATTATCGGAAGTAGATTTGAAAGAAAAGAAGATTAAGGTTCAAACTGGCAATTATATAAAAAGGCTATTTTCGCAGTAATTGTTGTTTTCGTATAAGTCATCAAATCGTTTTCCTAGATGCTTCTTGGTATCTTTCCGAAAAACATTGGCAAGAATCGGATAGTGATCATTGTAAATGACCTTATTATGATACAAAATCAACAAAGTTGACGAAAAGAGCCTTTAAAAAAATAGATGGAGGGAATAAGAATGAAAGTAGTTCAAACAAATCAAGCACCGGCTGCCATTGGCCCATATTCACAAGGAATCATTGTTAATAATATGTTTTATAGTTCAGGGCAAATTCCATTAACAGCAGAAGGTTCTTTGGTAACAGGTGATATTAAAGAACAAGCCCACCAAGTGTTTCAAAATTTAAAGGCTGTGCTGAATGCTGCGGGTGCATCATTTGAAACCGTTGTAAAGACCACGGTATTCATAAAAAATATGGATGAATTCGCCGCATTGAACGAAGTTTATGGCGAATACTTCTCCTCTCATAAACCAGCTCGTTCGTGTGTAGAAGTGGCACGTTTGCCTAAAGATGTATTAGTGGAAATCGAAGTAGTCGCACTCGTTAAATAAGATTTGTTCTTATTTACTTCCATCTTTACATGAAGTTCACTAATTTGCCCTAGTTTTTCAAAAATATTTTGAATATAAAGAAGGATTTTTGAAAATATTGTTGAATTTATTTATTTAGCTTTTTATCTATAGAAAAGGGTGTGAGCACATGGAAGTAACTGACGTAAGATTACGACGCGTTAGCACAGATGGAAGAATGAGAGCGATTGCATCAATCACTTTGGACAATGAGTTTGTTGTTCATGACATTCGTGTTATTGACGGAAACAACGGTTTATTTGTAGCTATGCCAAGCAAACGTACTCCTGATGGAGAATTTCGTGACATTGCGCATCCAATCAATTCAGGAACACGCGGTAAAATCCAAGAAGCTGTTTTGGCTGAGTACCACCGTCTAGGTGAATTGGAAGTAGAATTTGAAGAAGCCGGAGCTTCCTAAGGATTTTTACAACTAGGGCCTTTCTTCTATGAAGGCTCTTTTTATTGTGCAAAAGCACTCTGGGGGCAGTCGCTCAATTCATACCATCATCCCTTCACACATCATCCTCTTTCAACACCCCAACTTAAATAAACTCATTATTACAAAAATAGACACTTCCCTCACATACCTTGAAAAGAACGTCCAATTACGTTAATATTTTTAATGGATAAAAAGGTTAATTGGGGGACTGTTCATGTCTAATCGTTATGCTGTGATTTTAGCCGCGGGACAAGGGACGCGGATGAAATCTAAGCTATATAAAGTATTACACCCAGTATGCGGAAAACCGATGGTGCAACATGTGGTTGATCAAGTAATGAAGCTTAATATACAAGAAATTGTCACCATTATTGGTCATGGGGCAGAAATGGTGCAAGCCCAATTAGGCGACAGCAGTCAATATGCTCTTCAGGATCAGCAGTTAGGAACTGCCCATGCAGTAGGCCAAGCACAGAGCATTCTCGAAGGCAAAGCAGGTGTGACGATTGTTGTTTGTGGTGATACACCATTGATCAAAGCTGAGACAATGGAAGCTTTGTTTAAACATCATGAAGAGTTAGGGGCAAAAGCTACGATTCTCACAGCGAGAATTGAAGACCCGACAGGATATGGCCGAATCATTCGT
Source organism: Neobacillus drentensis (assembly GCF_036962765.1). GTDB lineage: Bacteria > Bacillota > Bacilli > Bacillales > Cytobacillaceae > Neobacillus > Neobacillus drentensis_C. Next base: position 14,302 of record NZ_JBALOS010000030.1, on the reverse strand, counting down.
AACGCCGACGGTTTGGTCGAAAAAATTGTTGAACACAAAGATGCCACTGAGGACGAAAGAAAAATTAATGAAATCAATACAGGAACTTATTGCTTCGATAATACGGCATTATTTGAAGCGTTAAAGAATGTATCGAATGACAATGTTCAAGGCGAATATTATTTACCGGATGTAATTGAAATTTTAAAGAAACAAGGGGAAGTTGTCACAGCTTTCCAAACCAATGAGTTGGAAGAAACCTTAGGTGTGAATGACCGCGTGGCTTTAGCAGAAGCGGAGCGGATTATGCGCAGTCGTACGAATGCAGCCCATATGAAGAACGGAGTCACTATCATAGACCCTCTCAACACCTACATTGAAACAGATGTCGAAATCGGAAAGGACACGGTTATCTATCCAGGAACGATGATCAAAGGCAAAACGGTGATCGGAGCGGATTGTCAGATTGGGCCGAATTCCGAAATTGATTCATGTGAAATTGGTGCAGAAACGGTAGTCCGTCAATCAGTTGCGCATAATAGTTCTATCGGGGCACATGTCAATATTGGGCCATTTGCTCATATTCGTCCAGAATCATCGATTGAAGATGATGTGAAAATAGGCAACTTCGTCGAAATTAAAAAGGCTGTCTTTGGAAAAGGAAGTAAAGCCTCCCATCTAAGTTATATTGGTGACGCAGAGGTAGGTTCCGATGTAAACATCGGCTGCGGTTCCATAACCGTAAATTACGACGGTAAAAATAAATTTTTAACCAAGATTGAAGATGGAGTCTTTATTGGTTGTAATTCAAATCTAGTTGCCCCTGTTACCATTGGGAAGGGTGCATATGTGGCAGCTGGTTCGACGATTACAAAAGATGTACCAGGTGAAGCCTTATCCATTGCCCGGGCACCGCAAGTAAATAAGGAAAATTACGTCCAAAAGCTGAATCGTAAGAAATAAGCGAATGAATTTAGGAGGCTATCATGTCGAATCAATATTTAGACCCAAATCTTAAGGTATTTAGTTTAAATTCAAATCGTCCGCTTGCAAGAGAAATTGCGAAATTCATCGGTGTTGAATTAGGTAAATGTTCTGTAACAAGATTTAGTGACGGAGAAATTCAAATTAATATTGAAGAAAGTATCCGTGGCGGTGATGTTTATGTCATCCAGTCGACGAGCCAGCCTGTTAATGAAAACATCATGGAATTATTAATCATGATTGATGCATTAAAAAGAGCCTCTGCTAAAACCATTAACATTGTAATGCCATACTATGGCTATGCACGTCAGGATCGTAAGGCACGTGCCCGTGAGCCAATTACAGCTAAATTAGTGGCAACCCTGCTTGAAACAGCTGGAGCAACCCGTGTTATCTGTCTTGATTTGCATGCACCACAAATTCAAGGATTCTTTGATATTCCTACCGATCATTTAATGGGTGTACCTATCTTAGCGGATTATTTTAAAGCTAGAGAATTCCAAGGGGATGTTGTTATTGTTTCCCCAGACCATGGCGGTGTGACAAGAGCTCGTAAAATGGCAGAACGGTTAAAAGCACCGATTGCGATTATTGATAAACGTCGTCCAAGACCAAATGTCGCGGAAGTAATGAATATTGTTGGTAATATTGAAGGCAAAATCGCGATTTTAATTGATGATATCATTGATACAGCCGGTACCATTACACTAGCTGCAAATGCATTAATTGAAAATGGGGCAGCGGAAGTTTATGCTTGCTGTACTCATCCTGTATTATCTGGACCAGCGATCGAAAGAATCCAAAATTCGAAAATTAAAGAATTAGTTATCACTAATTCAATTGCACTTCCAGAAGAGAAAAAGATTGATAAAATTATTAATTTATCGGTAGCTCCACTTCTTGGTGAGGCGATTATTCGTGTTCACGAGGAGCAATCCGTAAGTACTTTGTTTGATTGATCAAACGTTTAAGGGTCTGGCCAATGTGGCCGGATCCTGTTTCTGTTTGCAGGACATTTCCCTGTTTTGGATAAACTGACTAAAAAAATGTTTAGACCATCCTATTTTGGGGCATTTTTATATAGACAGTTTTTGATTTAGGCTCTTTTCGTAAACTTTGTTGCTTTTGGAGCTTAATAAGGATCATTTTACTAATTTTCTTGGCAATTTTCGCAAATGTT
>NZ_JBALOS010000030.1:292-12098 GCF_036962765.1 Neobacillus drentensis | reverse complement strand
CTATGCGAAAATTGCCTTAATAAAATAGGAGGGTGAATACACATGAGTAGTGTTTTACAGGCAAAGGAACGGAAAGAATTCCGTCACTCCGCATTAAAGCAAATTAGAACAAATGGAAATATCCCAGCGATTATTTACGGATCAAAGGTTGATAGTAAGCCTGTCTATGTAAGTTCAACTGATTTAACCAAAACGATCCGGCAAGTGGGCAGAAATGGAATCATCTCTTTAGATGTGGACGGCAGCAAACAGGATGTCATCTTAACCGATTACCAAGAGGATTCTATTAAAAAGGAAATTATCCATGTTGATTTCTTGGCTGTCGATAAATCCTCTAAGATTCATGTAGAAGTAAGACTTGTTCTCACTGGTGATGCAGCAGGTGTAAAAGATGGCGGCGTTTTACAGCAGCCGCTTCATCAATTATCGATAACATCAACACCGGATAATATCCCGCAGCAGATTGAAATGGATGTAACGAACCTGCAGGTCGGCGAAACGCTAACCATTGCCGACATTCCATATCAAGGATCTTCTTTCACGATCAACCATGAGAACGATGAAGTGATCGCTTCGATTCTTCCTCCTAAACAGGAAGATGAAATTAACTCTGGTGAACAACAAGAAGAAGGACATCCTGATAAGGAAGAAGGAAGAGAGACTACTCCAGAATAAAAAGACATCTATACTTGGGCTAGACATTGTTCACTGTTCACTGTAAATTAAGAGTAGCAAGGCGTAATCTTTAAAAGGTTACGTCTTTTAACGCATTACGATCCCATGGGAGAAAAAGCGATGTTTCGAAAACTATTTAAAAGGTTGGCTAAACCGGAAGAGGTGGGACCCAGAATGAAATTAATTGTTGGTTTAGGTAACCCTGGAAAACAATATGAACAGACTAGACACAATATTGGATTTGAAGTCATTGACTCACTATCAAGTGAATTTGCCATTCCGCTTAACCAGTCCAAATTTAAAGGATTATATGGATTGGGTTTTTATAATGGTGAAAAGGTTATTTTGTTAAAACCACTTACCTATATGAATCTATCTGGAGAATCGATCCGAGCGGTCATGGACTATTATGAAATTGATCAAGAAGATTTGCTTGTGATTTATGATGACCTTGACTTGCCAGTCGGAAAGATTAGACTAAGACAAAAAGGAAGTCCAGGCGGTCATAATGGCATTAAGTCAACTGTAGCTCATCTTGGGACCCAGGAATTTAACAGAATCAGAATAGGGATTGACCGCCCCCAAGCAGGAATGAGCGTGCCTGATTATGTCCTGGGCCGATTCCGTCCTGATGAAAAGGCTCCGATGGAGGAGGCAGTGAAAAAAAGTGCAGATGCCTGCACAGCGTGGCTGGATAAACCTTTCTTGCAGGTAATGAATGAATATAATCAGTAATGGCTGGTTTTCGTAATGATTATTGTTTTTCGTATANNNNTTTTCGTAAGAACATTAGCAAAAATGGCTTAGTAATCTTAGTAAATGCATCTGTTTAAGCTCCATACGCAACAAAGTTTACGAAAAGAGCCTCAGTAATGATTCATGATTTACCCATTCGTTTCATACAATAGAGGAATAAAAAGATATGGCGGGGCATTATGAGAGCGATTTCTAACTGAATAAGTTCCTCCTAGAAGGATAATACTAATAAGGAATCCTAAATTAGGGAGGGACAGGCGTGGCCATCCATTACCATTGTCGGCATTGTGGTACGAATCTCGGTACGATTGACAAAGCATCCATACACAGCGAAGCTCTCGGTCTTCATAAATTAAATGATCAAGAAAGACTGGAAATGGTTGCGTATGACTCATCCGGCGATATTCACATCACAGCCATTTGTGAAGACTGTCAGGAAGCTTTGGAGCGGACTCCAGATTACCACCAATACGATTTCCTTATTCACTAACTTTGCTTTGGAGCTTCGTCCAAAGCGTTTTTCTATTTATAATTTACTAATATAAGAATGTTAATCATATGATTTTTGATGGAAGAAGGAGGGGGGAGAAACCTTGAAGGCGTTAAAATCGTTATTCCTCAAGCAGGAAGATGTCCACTCTGTGATTGCAGGGGTGGAAGAAGGATTAAATGAGCAGCTGATTGCCGGGTTATCGGGCTCGTCTCGAACGGTCTTAGCAGCGTCTATTTACGAACAAATGCAAAGACCGATCATGCTTGTCACCCACAATCTATTACAAGCCCAAAAACTTTATGATGATATTGTCAATCTATTAAGTGAAAAGGAAGTTTTTCTGTTTCCTGCCAATGAGTTAATTGCTGCCGAAATGAGCATTGCCAGTCCAGAGTTAAAAGCGCAAAGAATAGAAGCCCTAAACTACTGGAGCAAGCATAGTAAAGGGGTCTTAATTGTCCCAATAGCCGGGTTGAAGAAGATTGTACCTCCTAAGTCTTTATGGAAGAAATACCAACTCTCGTTAAAATTAGGAGAAGATATAGATATCGATCAGACCTTACATACATTTGTGAAAATGGGATATGTTCGGGCCGAAATGGTGACCACACCGGGAGAATTTAGTGTAAGAGGCGGAATCATAGATATTTACCCGCTTACAGAAGCAAATCCGGTCCGGATTGAATTATTCGATACAGAAATTGATTCGATTCGTTCTTTCTCCTTAGAAGACCAACGTTCGAAAGAAAAGGTTTCAGAGATTCTGATTGGACCTGCAACAGAAGTATTGTTAGAGGCAGATCATTATAGCCGTATGGTTGAAAAACTTGAGGTTGGATTAGGGCAGAGCCTTAGAAAACTAAAAGACGATAAAGCCAAAATGCAGCTCTCTCAGAATATTAGTTTTGAATTGGAACAGTTAAAAAATGGGCAAAAGCCTGACCAAGTCTTTAAATACCTGTCACTAGCCTACGATAGGGCTAGTAGTTTACTAGACTACCTTCCAAGTAATGGCCTAGTAATTGTTGACGAAATCAGCCGCGTTCAAGAAATGAATGATTCCTTAGTAAAGGAAGAGGCGGAATGGTACACAAGTTTACTTGGGACCGGTCAGATTGTCCATGATTTACATATTTCTCATGACCTTGCTGTGCTTTTGCAAAAAAAGGAATTGCCTATTGTATATATGTCTTTATTCCTGCGTCATGTAGCCAATACGAGTCCACAAAATATTATTAATGTTTCCTGCAAGCAAATGCAAAACTTCCACGGGCAGATGCATTTATTAAAGGCAGAAGTCGACAGATGGAAAAAAAGCAATTATTCTATTTTATTTTTAGGACCGGATGAAGAGCGGGTCAAAAAGCTGGAGCGTGTCCTTGAGGACTATGAAATTAGTGCGACCGTTACCAAGAGTGGACAACAGCTGCTTCCTGGTAAAGTCCAGATTATGCAAGGAAATCTGCAAACAGGTTTTGAGCTGTCGATCCAGAAAATCGCTGTCATTACCGAGGAAGAACTATTTAATAAACGGGTCAAAAAATCTACCAATCGCCAAAAACTATCAAATGCGGAACGAATTAAGAGTTATTCGGAGCTTAAAGTTGGTGATTATGTTGTTCACGTTAATCATGGAATCGGTAAGTATTTAGGAATTGAAACGCTTGTTATTAATGGAATTCATAAGGATTATCTCCATATCCGTTATCAAGGAACAGACAAACTGTATGTCCCAGTAGAACAAATTGACCTGGTTATGAAGTATGTCGGATCGGAGGGTAAGGAGCCGAAGATCTATAAACTGGGCGGAACGGACTGGAAAAAGGTCAAGAAGAAGGTTCAGTCCTCTGTTCAAGATATTGCTGATGATTTAATTAAATTGTATGCAGAACGGGAAGCAGCGGTGGGCTATCCCTATACCCCTGATGGTGATTTACAAAGAGAATTTGAAACATCCTTTGCGTACCAAGAAACAGATGATCAGCTGCGCTCCATTCATGAGATTAAAAGAGATATGGAAAGGCCGCGTCCGATGGATCGTCTCCTTTGCGGAGACGTGGGTTATGGAAAAACAGAGGTTGCGATTCGAGCTGCCTTCAAGGCAATCGCTGACGGAAAACAGGTAGCATTTTTGGTTCCGACAACGATTTTGGCCCAGCAGCATCATGAAACTTTACGGGAAAGATTTCAAGATTATCCGATTAATATTGGCCTGTTAAGCCGCTTCCGTACGAAAAAACAACAAACGGAAACGATTAAAGGGTTAAAGGCAGGGACGATTGACATTGTCGTCGGCACACACCGCCTGCTTTCTAAGGATATTGTGTACCGTGATTTAGGATTGTTGATTATTGACGAAGAGCAGCGCTTCGGAGTGACCCATAAGGAAAAGATTAAAAAGTTAAAAACGAATGTCGATGTATTAACCTTAACGGCTACACCGATTCCGCGTACCCTGCACATGTCAATGCTCGGTGTCCGTGATTTATCCGTTATTGAAACACCGCCTGAAAATCGATTCCCTGTCCAAACGTATGTAATGGAGTACAATGGATCATTGGTCCGGGAAGCCATCGAAAGGGAACTAGCCCGGGACGGACAAGTATACTTTTTATATAATAGGGTGGAAGATATCGAACGAAAAGCCGAAGAAATATCGATGCTTGTCCCGGATGCACGCGTAGTTTGTGCCCATGGCCAAATGACAGAAAATGAATTAGAAACGGTCATGCTTGGCTTCTTAGCTGGAGAATTTGATGTCCTTGTTAGTACCACCATTATTGAAACCGGTGTGGACATCCCGAATGTGAATACCTTAATCGTCTTTGATGCAGATCGGATGGGGCTTTCCCAGCTTTATCAGCTTCGCGGTCGTGTCGGCCGGTCCAATCGTGTTGCCTATGCCTATTTCACTTATCGAAAAGATAAAGTATTAACGGAGGTCGCCGAAAAGCGTCTCCAAGCCATTAAGGAATTTACGGAGCTGGGTTCCGGTTTTAAAATTGCAATGCGTGATTTATCGATCCGTGGAGCAGGAAATTTATTAGGTGCCCAACAGCACGGCTTTATCGATTCCGTTGGTTTTGATTTGTATTCACAGATGTTAAAAGAGGCAATTGAAGAGCGAAAAGTAAACATCGGAGTAACGGGAGCTGCTGTCAAAAAATCGGTCGAGATTGACCTTGAAATTGATGCCTATATCCCTGACACCTATATTAAGGATGGGCATCAAAAGATAGAGATGTATAAACGGTTTAGAGGTGCCGAAACCCTTGAGGATATAGAAGAACTCGAATCGGAAATGCTTGATAGGTTTGGTGAGTATCCAGAAGAGGTTGCCTGCTTATTTCAAATCGCTGAGATGAAAGTTTATGCTCTTTTAAATGGGGTCGATCAAATTAAACAAATCAAACAGGAAGTCACCATTTTAATAAATGAAGAGGTAACCAACACCATTGATGGCAGTAAGATTTTCCAAATTGGCAGCCAGTTTGGCCGCAATGTGACCCCGGGAATGGAAGGTCCAAGACTGAAAATTGTCATCAAGACAAAGGACTATCCATCTTCACAATGGCTGAATATTGCCTTTGAGATGGTTAAGGGAGTATCCCAAGCGAAAAAAAGTCATAAAAACCCAGTAAATTAAGGCAGCACAAAAAAGGATTTGATTCAGTTATTTAGTTCGAACGAACGATATGAAAAGAAAGAAGCTTTATCCAATTTGGGATAATCCTATGATATTTGAAAAAATATTACGATTATGTATATAACTTTCCAGATGAAAGATACTAAGTTCAAAGTTGGTGATGGTTACAATAAAAGGAAAGATTATCATCGCCAAGTTGAATAATCATCAGATGAAAGTGAGGCAACATTGGATGAAAGCAACTGGAATAGTTCGTCGAATCGATGATTTGGGTCGTGTTGTCATTCCCAAAGAAATACGCAGAACTTTGCGTATACGCGAAGGGGATCCGTTAGAGATTTTTGTTGATCGAGACGGAGAAGTCATCTTAAAAAAATATTCACCTATTAGTGAATTAGGTGATTTTGCGAAAGAATATGCTGAAGCCCTTTTCGATAGCCTTGGAAATCCTGTATTAATATGTGATAGAGATACTGTTATCGCGATGGCTGGAGGTTCTAAGAAAGAGTACTTAAATAAAAATATTAGTGATGTCGTTGAAAAAACGATGGAAGAACGAAATTCAGTCCTGAACAATCAAAAAGGCGACATTGCCTTAGTAGATGGAAATGAGGAAGCATTAACATCCTATACGATTGGACCCATCATTGCAAATGGTGATCCAATCGGGGCAGTTATTATTTTTTCTAAAGAAGGAACTCTCGGCGAAGTGGAACAAAAGGCGGTTGAAACCGCAGCAGGTTTCCTCGCACGACAAATGGAATCCTAAAAAAGACAGCGAGAGCTGTCTTTTTTATTTGACTTCGATAAACCAGCATGTTGATTTCCGCTCCGGGAGCTCAGCGCCAGTCGCCTCCGGGGGTCTCCCTTGACTCGGTCCTTTTGCAGGAGTTTCGCTGTATCCGCATCCGTTCATCATGTGGCAAAATAAACAATCAGCTTTAACATAGCCTTTTATTTAGTTAAAATGGTCTCTTAACATGATATAATAACCTTCGAGTTTGTATTTTTTGGTAGGTGGATGAATGAAGTCTGTGAATCAATCAAAGGCTCTGTTTAGAGGGGCTTTTATCTTAATGCTCGCGGCGTTAATCACCAAAATTTTAAGTGCTTTTTATCGAATTCCCTTTCAGAACATTGTCGGAGATACAGGTTTTTACATATACCAGCAAGTGTACCCGTTTTATGGAATTGCCATCGTCCTTTCCACGACAGGGTTCCCGGTCGTTATTTCTAAGCTATATGCAGAGCAGAAACAAAAAGGTGATGAAGTAAAATCACGGCTCCTGTTGTTTGTCTCATTTATTTATTTGCAATTATTTGGTTTTCTTTGTTTTTTGGTTCTTTATTTTGGGGCAGGCAGGATTGCTGGTTGGATGCATGACCCTCAACTATCCATTCTATTACGGGTTGTCTCGATTGTGTTTTTGCTGTTTCCGTTGATGTCCATCCTGCGCGGCTATTACCAAGGGATTGGCAACATGGTTCCGACTGCCTTATCCCAGGTCGGAGAACAGTCGACAAGGGTAGTAACGATTCTTTTCCTGTCCTATCTGTTTATGGAAAAAGATTATTCACTATATCTTGTCGGCGGCGGGGCCATGTTTGGCTCGATTACAGGCAGTATGGTTTCAGGAATCATCTTGTTTATGTTTTTATGGTTCCGTAAAGAATGGAAGGTAATAGCCCCTAAACTAGGGATGTTTCAAAGCTATGCTGGAGAGGCCAAAATGATCTTCAAGGCACTGGTCTTTCAAGGTCTAACGATTTGTATCAGCGGAATGCTGATGATTTTTATCCAATTAGGAGATTCCTTAAATCTCTTTTCCTTGCTGGTTTCAAGCGGGATAGAACAAGACATGGCTAAGGGGCTTAAAGGGATATTTGACCGGGGGCAGCCGCTCATTCAGTTAGGTACCATTGCGGCGACCTCGATGTCTTTAACACTCGTTCCCTTAATCACAAGGGAACGTTTATCGGCCAAACCGGAGTTTTTACAACGCAAAATTCAAGCAGCGCTTAAAGTAAGTGTCATTATTGGTGTCGGGGCCTCGGCCGGACTGTGGGCGATTATTGAACCAACCAATATAATGCTTTTTGAAAATAACGCTGGATCTGAGGTCTTAGGTGTACTTGGTTTTTTGATTTTATTTACATCGATTACCTCAACAATCATTGCGATTATGCAGGGGCTTGGTGTCATGCTGTTTCCCGCAATCGCTGTACTATGTGCCTTTCCAGTGAAATATATTCTAAATATTGTGTTCGTGCCCATATATGGAACAATGGGTGCCGCCATTGCATCGCTGGTTTCATTAGGACTCGTCACGACTTTGTTATTCGTGCACTTTAAAAAGATAGCACCGTTTTCTCTATTTTCTCTGCACTTTTGGCGGACAGTGTTAATGGCGACAGCGGCAATGGTCCTTTTTTTAAAAGTTTATTTATATATGTGGGGTTCTCATGATGTTGGACGAATCGAGGCCGTCTTTCAATCGTTGAGCTCCGCGATATTGGGTGGATTCCTCTTCTTATTGGTGATGATTAGAGGTAGAGTGTTTCGTGAGGAAGAACTATCATTATTTCCATTTGGAAGTAAATTAATAAAATTAATGGCCCGAAAGGATCGAACTAAATGGTGAAAAAGATTGAAATTCTTGGTTTAGGTGCAGGAGATTTAGAGCAGCTTCCCGTTGGTGTGTATAAGAAATTAGTGAATGCAGGCGAAGTATTTTTACGGACGAAAGAGCATCCCGTTGTTGCAGAATTGGAGAAAGAAGGCTTTACCTATACCTCCTTTGATGCAATTTATGAAAAGCATGATCAATTTGAAGAAGTATATGAAGAAATAGTCCAGACCCTACTGGGTAAGGCTGAACGCGAGACGGTGGTTTATGCTGTCCCTGGACATCCATTAGTGGCGGAGCGGACCGTACAGCTGCTGTTAGAGTATGGCCCACAGCGGTCGATTGAAATGACCATTGGCGGTGGTCAAAGCTTTATTGACGCCTTATTTACGTCGGTGAAAATGGATCCAATTGAAGGGTTTCAATTACTGGACGGTACATCCCTAAACAAAGAGCGGCTGCAAATTGACCAACATATGATTATAGGCCAGGTATACGACCAATTCGTTGCTTCCAACGTAAAATTAACTCTGATGGAAAAATTGCCTGATGATTACATGGTGTATATCGTAACGGCTGCCGGCAGCAGTCAGGAAATCATCGAAAAAGTACCATTGTATAAGCTGGACCGAAATGTTTCAATTAACAATCTAACGTCTGTTTATATCCCGCCCGTCAAAGAGGAACAGATTCTCTTGAAGAATTTTTCAAAGCTTAGGGAAATTATTGCGGAACTTAGGAGTCCAACGGGCTGTCCATGGGACAGGGAGCAGACCCATGAATCGTTAAAAAAATACTTAATTGAAGAAACCTACGAAGTGATTGATGCCATCAATAGCGGTGATATTGACCACTTAATCGAAGAGCTAGGCGATGTGCTCCTCCAAGTCATGCTTCACGCGCAAATTGGTGAAGATGAGGGTTATTTTTCAATTGATGACATTATTGAAGGTTTATCAGCGAAAATGATTCGACGCCATCCCCATGTTTTCGGAACTGGTAAAGCCGGTAACGCAGAAGAGGTTGTTCAAAATTGGCAGGAGATAAAGAAACAGGAAAAGGGTGATGAACCGACTTCTTTATTAGAGGGAGTGTCGATGGCATTACCAAATCTGCTAAGAGCGTTTGAACTCCAAAAGAAAGCGGCCAAGGTTGGTTTTGATTGGCAGGAAATTACCCCTGCCTTGGAGAAAGTGAAAGAAGAGCTCGAAGAATTTGTGCATGAATTAGATGGAACAGAAGAAGGCATGGTCCGAGCAAAAGGGGAATTTGGTGATTTATTATTTGCATTTGTGAATGTGGCTAGATTCTTAAAGATCCAACCAGAAGAAGCTTTGTTTGAAACGAACGAAAAGTTTACCCGCCGGTTTCAGTTTGTCGAGGAAAAGGTCAAGGAAAGCGGCCGGACATTTTCGGAACATACACTCGAACAACTTGACCAGTATTGGGACGAAGCAAAACGAACAGGTATGTAAAAAAGCAGAAGCGCACTGAGCGCTGGAGCTATACAGTAAAGTTACCACGAATATTTCAATAAGGGGGACACAGACATGCGTCTTGATAAATTTTTAAAAGTTTCTCGTTTAATTAAAAGAAGAACGTTGGCAAAAGAAGTATCAGATCAAGGACGAATCGAAATTAATGGAAAAGAGGCAAAGGCTAGTTCAATCGTTAAAGTCGGTGATGAATTAACGATCCGTTTAGGGCAAAGGAAGGTAACGGCGCGGATTGATCGGATTCAAGATACTACCCGCAAAGAAGACGCGGCAGAAATGTATACGATTATGAACGAAGAAAGAATTAGCACATCAGAATCCCCCTTTTAGGAACGGGGTTCTAATTCACCTATCCCTCACATAAAATTTATCAAAAAGGTTGTACAAATGATTGTGAGGGATGTTAATGAGCCAATATTATGAGAGTAATCCGGCAAAGAGCAGTGTTCCAGACCATGATGTCATCATGAGGGGCCGAAAGCTGCTTGACATCACGGGTGTTAAACAAGTAGAAAGTTTTGATAATGAGGAGTTTTTACTCGAAACTTCAATGGGATTTTTAGCGATCAAAGGGCAAAACCTGCAAATGAAAAATTTAGATGTAGAAAAGGGGCTTGTTTCAATAAAGGGGAAAATTTTTGATTTAGTTTACCTCGATGAACATCATGGGGAGAAAGCTAAAGGATTCTTTAGTAAGTTATTCCGATGAACCTTTCGACTCAATTCTTCACATTGCTTTCGATGATTGGAATGGGCACATTGTTTGGGGCAATGTTCGACACCTATCAACGATTTTTAAATCGGCCGAAACGAAAGCAATGGATTGTATTTTTCAATGATTTACTCTTTTGGGTTATCCAGGCCTTGGCTATCTTCTATACCTTGTTTTTGGTCAATAATGGCGAGCTTAGATTTTATATCTTCCTCGCTCTTATTTGTGGATTTGCTGCATACCAGAGTTTATTTAAAGGAATTTATCTTAAGTTACTTGAATTTGTCATAAAATCAATCATCGCGATCAGCCTTTTTATCAAAAAGACTTTCCATCTCTTAATTTATAAACCAATCGTTGGTCTTATTCAGTTACTTATTATGATTATCATTGCGATTGGCAGGGGCCTTTTCTCTCTTGTTAAATTTATTAGCAAGGTATTACTATTTATAGTGAAAATCATATTAGTCCCGTTACAAAAAATCTTGTTCATTTTTTGGAAACTTTTGCCGAAAAGTATTAAAAAATACGTCGAGAAGTTATATAATAGAACGGCAGGAATTTTCAAGAGAATCAGGAATTATATTACTAAGTTTATTAATAGATGGAAAAAACCAAAAGAGTAAGGCGGTGAGGGAAATGGGAGCAGAACAAAAGAGAAGTGTATCTAAGATTCAGACAACCTATGTAAAACAGCAAGAATATGCGGAAATTGCTTCGGCTAGGAAAAAGAAATTATTAGCACGAAGGCTGACGATGTTTTTGGTTTTTGCCAGCATTCTCTCTTACTTCATGATTTCCAGTAACATTTCCCAAACAGCGAAGCTTAATGCTAAAATCGCACAGAAGAAGCAGCTGAATCACGAGTTAACGAAGTTAAAGGATCAGCGAGACATTCTAAATGAAAATATTATTAAATTAAATGATGATGATTATATTGCAAAGCTGGCTAGAAAAGAATACTTTTTCTCCGAAAAAGGTGAAATTATTTTTAATATCCCAGATGAAAACAAGGGAAAATGAACCATTTTATAGTCATATTGACACTGATTTTTTTCTTTTTGTATAATATAGAGTAAGATTGATTTTTTATACTTTTAAGGAGGAACATTCTTTTTATGTCAATTGAAGTAGGCAGCAAGTTACAAGGGAAGGTAACCGGGATTACTAATTTTGGAGCGTTTGTGGAGCTGCCGGAGGGCTCAACAGGACTCGTGCACATCAGTGAGGTCGCTGATAATTATGTAAAAGATATTAATGACCATTTGAAGGTTGGCGACCAAGTAGAGGTAAAAGTCATAAATGTTGAGAAGGATGGGAAGATTGGACTGTCGATTAAAAAGGCAAAGGATCGACCAGAGTCACAGCAAAGATCTAACTCAAACTCACACTCACAACGCC
>NZ_JBALOS010000030.1:0-255 GCF_036962765.1 Neobacillus drentensis | reverse complement strand
CAATAATGCTAAGCCGGAAAATTTTGAAAGCAAAATGGCAAAATTCTTAAAAGATAGCGAGGATCGTTTATCTTCCTTAAAAAGGCACACAGAGTCCAAACGTGGCGGAAGAGGAGCTAAGCGGGGGTAACTTGCTGCTAAACTTTTTATAGATGAAGAGAGGATTCACTTCCTATCAATATCGTAAGACAGGTCATAATTTGACCTGTCTTTTTTTGTTATATATGAAAAAATCGAAAAAAAGGGTGTCAGGCA
>NZ_JBALOS010000029.1:0-7347 GCF_036962765.1 Neobacillus drentensis | reverse complement strand
TACGTATGCATCAGAAATCATTAACGGTCTTGCTAATGCATTTCATACGATCCCACATTTTCTGCAGGTACCTGCAGTCGTCGACCACATTGTTGTCAAGCAGGCGATCATAGCAGATCGGCATGTTAAAAAAATCTTGGAATTAGGCAAACAGGCAAATATTGCTATTTTTACTGTCGGGGATCCAGGTGAACAATCAACACTCATGCATGCAGGATATTTTTTAGACAGTGATATTGAAATTCTGCGGGCAAATAATACAGTTGGTGATATATGTTCAAGATTTATTGATATCAATGGGCATATTAGTCATCCATCTTTGAACGATCGGACGATTGGAATCGAACTCTCTCATTTAGCGGAAAAAGAATACGGCATCCTCATTGCAGGCGGTAACTCAAAGGTAGAAGGGATATATGGAGCACTTAATGGGCGTCATGCCAATGTCCTCATAACCGATCAGTATACGGCCAAGGCACTACTTGATTTTGGGGGTGAACACAAAAATGAATAAAGACAAGATTAGAGAGATTGTCGAAGAAATGGTCAAAAAGTCTCTCAAGAAATCTAATATGGTTCCCATTGCAGCATCTAACCGGCATATTCATTTATCCCCTGAACATGTGGAACGACTGTTTGGACGCGGCTACGAGCTTACTAAGTTAAAAGACTTGTCACAGCCAAACCAATTTGCTGCCAAGGAAACCGTAACACTTATCGGTCCAAAAGGGAAAATAGCAAATGTCCGGGTCCTCGGACCTGCCAGAGGCATTACACAGGTAGAAGTATCATTATTTGACGGTTTTACCTTAGGTGTCATGCCGCCCATTCGGATTTCCGGGGATATAAAGGGGTCAGAAACGATAACCATTCAAGGGCCGCGGGGGCAACTGACGATTCGTGAAGGATTGATTTGTGCCGCTCGCCATATACATATGCACACAAGTGATGGTGAGACATTTGGCGTTCAGGATGGAGACCTAGTTCAAGTAAAAGTGGATGGATTCCGCGGGGTCATTTTTTCAAATGTCTTAATCCGTGTTTCTCCAAAATACAAGCTTGAAATGCATATTGACCTTGATGAAGCAAATGCAGCCGGGATCAAAAATGGGCAATTAGGTGAAATTATTGCCGCCAAAAGTCCAAACCAAGTAGGTGGGGAGTAATGCTGGTGGATATAAAAACGCAGGTTAAAATGCTTGTCCAGCAGGTCGTTGAATCCTACTTAAAAGATGAAATGAACACGAAAAAGGATGTTCCGATAGCGATCCTATTAAGCTACCAATCTTCTAATCCGGCCACTGTTTTGGAAGCGGTTACTCCACTTTTGGATACCTATAATGTTACCTTCCTATTAACAAAAGAATGGCTGTCATTTCAAGAACAAATGAAAGGGCTTTCCTATGTGCTGATTGAGAATATGTCACAACATGAATTGACTGCCATGATCCATCAATCGTCTGTTCTTGTTATTCCTCAAGCTTCGTATAGATTGCTTTCAAAACTGGCATTAACGATGGATGATGAGACAGCAGTGTGGGTGGCTGTCCAATATCAATTACAAGGAAAACCGATTGTGATTGCAAGTAACGGGGTTGAACCAACTGTGTATCAACAAATCCATGCCCCGCATACTGTCCAAGAACGTATCCAGTCCTACATAAGGAGGATTCAGGCCGATCAGGTTAAGTGGGTACCGCTAAGCAAGTTGGTTAAAACAGTCGATGAAAAATATGCAGCCTACTTGGATAAGCAACCTCTCATTCTAGCAAAACATGTCGAAAGAGCTTATCAGGAAGGACTCAAGCAAATTGAAGTTACTGAAAAAAGCCGGGTTACACCTTCTGCAAAAGATCTGGCAAGAGAATTTAAGATTCAAATTAAACCGATCGATTCCTCGAAAGGAGGGACGATATGATCATTTGTAAAGTGGTAGGTTCCATTGTTTCCACTACTAAAGCAGAGAAATTAAAAGGAAAAAAACTCATGATTGTTCAGCCGCTTGATATGAAGAGCATCGAAGAAGAAGGGAAACCGCTCGTTGCGATAGATACGGTTGGATCAGGTGTGGGCGAAGTGGTTTTACTTGTCAGCGGAAGTTCGGCAAGACAAACAGAAATAACAAACGGTGTCCCCGTTGACGCAGCAATCGTAGGAATTGTTGATCAAATTGAAATCCAAGGGACCTTAACCTTTAATAAAGGAGGTAACTAACCTTGCAAATAAATGAAACCGATATCAAAAAAATGGTTGAACAAGTCCTCAGCCAACTAGGACAGAACCAAACAGCAATCACTGCTGACACCCCTGCAACTCAAAATGATGTCAAGTTAGGCAATGGCGTGTTTTCAACGGTTGATGAAGCGGCAGCTGCAGCACGACTGGCCTGGGAAAAGCTTCGCAAACTACCAGTATCAATTAGAGAAAAAATGATTGAAAATATGCGAGCTGTGAGCCGGGCGCATGCCGAAGAGTTAGCACAACTTGCTGTCGAAGAAACAGGTTTAGGAAGAGTAAAAGATAAGATTGCAAAAATTCTGTTGGCTGCGAATAAAACACCAGGTATTGAAGATTTAGTCAGCACTGCCTATTCAGGTGATGATGGATTGACGTTGGTTGAGTTTGCCCCAATCGGTGTATTTGGTTCAATCACACCTTCAACAAACCCGGCAGCGACCGTCATCAATAACTCGATTTCTCTATTAGCAGCTGGAAATACGGTTGTTTACAATCCTCATCCAAGTGCGAAACGGGTTTCCATTCAAACGCTTCAACTTCTTAACCAAGCGATTGTAGCTGCAGGCGGCCCTGAAAACACACTCACATCTGTGGCGGCGCCAAATCTTGAAACATCGGCTCAAGTAATGAATCATCCGCAGGTGAATGCACTTGTGGTGACGGGAGGCGGTCCTGTTGTTAAAGCAGCAATGGCAGTTGGTAAAAAGGTCATAGCCGCTGGTCCTGGCAATCCACCGGTAGTCGTGGATGAGACGGCGATTATCTCAAAGGCTGCAGCAGATATTGTCAAGGGGGCTAGCTTTGACAACAACGTATTATGCACCGCTGAAAAAGAAGTGTTCGTTGTGGACAAGGTTGCCAATGCCCTGAAAGCAGAAATGGTCAAAAACGGTGCAATTGAACTCAAAGGCTTCCAATTCGAAAAACTGATTGAGAAAGTACTTGTGAAGAAAAACGATAAGTTTTATCCAAACAGAGACTTTATTGGGAAAGACGCTGCTGTCATTTTGCAAGCAGCCGGCATTCATGCAAGCCCGAATGTGAAGTTAATTATTGCTGAAACCACTAAGGATCACCCATTGGTGATGACAGAGATGTTAATGCCAATTTTGCCAATCGTCAGAGTTCCTAATGTGGATCAGGCCATCGAGCTTGCGGTGATTGCAGAAAAGGGAAACAGACACACAGCGATTATGCACTCACAAAATATTACGAACCTAACCAAGATGGCGCAAGAAATTCAAGCAACCATTTTTGTGAAAAATGGTCCATCAGTATCAGGATTAGGCTTTGAAAGTGAAGGATTTACTACATTGACAATTGCCGGACCGACAGGAGAAGGATTGACCAGTGCCAAAACATTTACACGTCAGCGCCGCTGCGTTTTAGTAGATGGATTAAGAATCATATAGTGAGGTGATAGGATATGGCGAAAGCAAAAGAAGAAAAAACAGTCACTTCACAGGAAGAACAACTGGAAAACCAAGAAAAACCAAAATTAGAGGTTACTAGAGGAGGAAATAAAATGGGTCAAGAAGCTTTAGGTATGATTGAAACAAAAGGTTTAGTAGGTGCCATTGAAGCAGCAGATGCGATGGTTAAAGCTGCAAACGTTGCATTAGTAGGCAGAGAATTAGTAGGGGCTGGCATCGTAACTGTTATGGTCCGTGGGGATGTAGGTGCAGTGAAAGCAGCTACTGAAGCTGGAGCGGAAGCAGCACAGCGAGTAGGTACTCTACTATCTGTACATGTCATTCCACGTCCTAACGGCGATGTAGAAGGTATTTTACCGAAAGCAGAATAGGTGAATGTAAATGGAACAATCCATTGAAAGCTATATCAAAAATCTTGTTAGAGATGTTATTGGTCAAAGTATAGGTGGACTGCAGCTCCAAAGTGATCGGCAAACATATGTGATTGCTAATTGGAAAATGAACAAGAACCTAAATGAGACCGCTGAATTTTTTCAAAAAATAAACAGCAGCCCTGACGTGTCAGTAGTGATATGTCCACCAGCCCAACTGTTATACCCGTCACATTTAATGATCAAACAATCTGGTAAGCCGATTGGATTGGGCGGGCAAAATGTTCACTGGGCTGACAAAGGTGCTTACACAGGTGAAACATCAGCTGCTATGTTGACAGATGTCGGCTGTGAATATGTGATTATTGGCCACTCTGAAAGAAGACAATACTCTTTTGAAGATGACGAGTTAGTCAACAAAAAGGTTCTGCATGCGATCAAATTTGGGCTTACCCCGATCATCTGTATCGGCGAAACACTAGGACAAAAGAACGCAATGCAGACGGAGCAGGTTTTATATAAGCAACTTTGCGGTGCTTTAAAGGATATTGATTCAAGCCATTTTATTCTTGCGTATGAACCAGTTTGGGCGATTGGAACAGGTCAGTCAGCCACAACTGAACTAGCTCAAGAAACACACGCGTACATTCGTTCCGTGTTAAAACAAATACTGGGTCAAAGATCAGAAAATATTTCGATTTTATATGGCGGTTCTGCAAATGAAAGCAATGCAGCTGAATACAGTGCAATGCCTGATATTGATGGTGTGCTGGTTGGTGGTGCGAGCTTAGACGCAAAAGTCTTTGATGCAATTATCAATGTATTTGCCAAAGGAGAACAAAATTCATGAAAAAAGTTGCGATAGGTTGCGACCATGGTGGATACGAACTAAAAGAAAAGTTAAAGGTCTATTTAACGGAATTAGGCTACGAATATTTAGATTTTGGCTGTAAAGCAAATGAATCCGTTGATTATCCGGATATTGCCTTTCTTGTTGGGGAGACGGTCGCAACGAATGATAGCTATGTAGGAATTATGATTGATGGTGTCGGTATTGGCAGCGGGATGGTATTGAATAAAATTCCAGGTGTACGTGGTGCTGTATGTTGGGACGTATCTTCTGTTATTAACAGTAAAGAGCATAATAATGCAAACGTTTTATCAATCGGTGGTCAATTTATTGGTGAAGGCCTTGCCAAGCAATTAGTTAAGACTTGGTTGGAAACAGAGTTTGCCGGCGGCCGTCATGATCGCCGTGTGACGAAAATTATGGAAATCGAAAGCCGTTTCTTAGGGCGTAATTAGCACTAAATCTGAGATTCGCTGATAAAACCTTCAGTTTCGCTGATAAAAATGATTTATCGCTGATAAAAGTAAATTACCGCTGATAAATGGTTGAGATTCGCTGATAAACAGTCTAGATAGAAAAATAGGAGCGTTTAACTCAGATATATATAGAAAAGAAGGCAGGTTTGAAAGATGTTTGTAGCCAAAGTGATTGGAAATATGGTCTGTACACATAAAAATGAGAATCTAATAGGTTTAAAGCTGCTGATTGTCCAACCAGTAGATGATCAATTGAAGGAAAAAGGCAAACCACTTGTGGCTATAGATACGATTGGACAATCAGGAGAAGGAGATCTTGTTTACTTAGCAAAAAGCAGGGAATCTTCCTTACCGCTTAATAAAGATTTGGTTCCATCAGATGCTGGAATCTTAGGGATTATCGACTACTATAATGTGACGAATCGAATGGAGGAAATATAATATGAACAACGCATTAGGAATGATCGAAACTAAAGGTTTAGTAGGGGCAATTGAAGCAGCAGACGCTATGACAAAAGCAGCCAACGTTACATTACTAGGTAAAGTGAATGTAGGCGGCGGGTTAGTATGTGTAATGGTTCGCGGTGACGTTGGTGCGGTAAAGGCAGCAACTGAAGCAGGTGCTGATGCAGCGCAGCGTGTGGGCGAATTCTTATCTGTTCACGTTATTCCAAGACCACACTCTGACATCGAGAAAATTCTTCCTGTTGCAAAATAATGAAACTAGCAAAAGTGGTTGGAAATGTCGTATCAACAATAAAAACACCAAGTCATCAATATAAAAAGCTCATGGTTGTCATCCCTGTGGACGCATCAGGCAATGAATGCGGTGATTCAATGATTGCCTTTGATCGTTTTTCGGCAGGGATCGGCGATTATGTTCTGATAATAGAAGAAGGTGGATCGGCAAGAGACATTTTAGAAGACCCCAATGGTTCTTTTGATGCCGTCATTGCCGGTATTGTTGATCGATTATATTAATGTGAGGTGAGCACGATGCAAATTGAAGCATTGGTAGAACAAATTACAAATCAAATTATGCAGCAATTAACAAATAAAGAAGAGTTGAAAGAAGTGAAGCCTGTAACTTCTGGAAATGTGACTTATAAAGAAGGAACATCATCCAATATTATTACTGGTCCATCTGTGGCGCGTATGATTGACCATACGTTATTGAAGCCAGAAGCATCCAAAGACCAAATTGTAAAACTCTGTGAAGAAGCAAGAGAACATAAATTTGCAACAGTCTGTGTGAATCCTTATTGGGTTGCTACAGCTGCTAAGGAATTAAAAGGTTCTGGAGTAGGGATCACCACTGTTGTTGGTTTTCCACTTGGGGCAACGAGCACATTTGTAAAAAGTGCGGAAACTCGTGATGCAATTGCAAACGGTGCAACGGAAATTGACATGGTCATTAACATTGGTGCCCTAAAATCCGGCGATTTCGAGACTGTGAAAAAGGACATTGAAGGTGTTGTGTTAGCGGCGAATGGTCACGCACCAGTAAAAGTCATTATTGAAACAGGTCTTCTTGAAATCGAAGAAAAGAAAAAAGCTTGTATTCTAGCAAAAATGGCTGGTGCAGACTTTGTGAAAACATCCACAGGTTTTGGCCCTGGA
Organism: Neobacillus drentensis; assembly: GCF_036962765.1. Lineage (GTDB taxonomy): Bacteria > Bacillota > Bacilli > Bacillales > Cytobacillaceae > Neobacillus > Neobacillus drentensis_C. The sequence continues at coordinate 359 of NZ_JBALOS010000029.1, read as the reverse complement.
TGTGCAACGGCCGAAGACATTAAACTTATGCGTGAAGCAGTAGGTCCGGACATGGGTGTGAAAGCGTCTGCCTGTGTGAGAGATTTAGATACTGCTAGAAAACTAATCCAAGCTGGTGCAACAAGAATTGGTGCAAGTTCTAGTATTGCCATTATTACTGGCGGCCAAGGTACTGGATATTAATAGGAGTATGATCCTGTTTCCAAGTTGATTTTGAGTATTTCATGTAGCAATCAATGCAAGATGAAATACTCAGATTTCTTTTTTCCTCTTCTATTAAAAATGTTGTAAAATTTTAAATAGATTATTATAATAAAATCAACAAAATGAAATCGCTTACATAACGAGGGGGCTTACTA
>NZ_JBALOS010000028.1:6217-12412 GCF_036962765.1 Neobacillus drentensis | reverse complement strand
TAATCTTTTCTTTTTCATAATAACGTAATGTATGAGGGGTGATTCCCAACAACTTTGCTAGCTCGCTAATTTGGTACATAAAAATCCCCTTTCATTAATTTGTAGAATAAGCCTTAAGAAATAATAAATAATGCTTGCCTTAGAGTAAACTCTAACGAATATAATGAACAAATCAAGCAAAGATTACAACTTTCTAAATAGAAATTTCAGGAGGAATTTATATGGTTTACACTGTGATAACTGGAGCAAGCTCAGGTATTGGTTATGAAGCAGCACTAGCGTTTGCATCTCGGGGAAAAAATCTAATCATTGTAGCTCGCAGGAAAGATAACTTGGAAAAATTAAAGTCAGAGATCTTGCATATCAATCCAAACCTAGATGTTGTTATTCGAACAACTGATTTATCAGTAACAGAGAATGCTTATAAACTTTACGAAAGTCTTCGTGGTTTCCAAATTGAAACGTGGATTAACAATGCAGGTTTTGGAAACTTTGCTACAGTTGCTGAACAAAATCTAAACAAGATTGAGGCAATGCTACACTTGAATATAGAGTCCTTAACTATACTTACATCCCTGTATGTTCGTGATTATGCAAATGTCGAAGGAACCCAGCTTATTAATGTATCATCAGGCGGCGGTTATACAATTATTGCAAACTCTATTACCTATTGTGCTACTAAATTTTACGTAAGTGCATTTACAGAAGGACTTGCACACGAACTTAAATTAAAGGGTGCAAAGATGCAAGTAAAAGTTTTGGCTCCTGCTGCAACTGAAACAGAGTTCGCACAACGATCTTTAGATATAGACGAATTTCAATATGAAGGTGCTGTAGCCAAGTTTCATACCTCAAAACAAATGGCAGGATTTATGCTAGATCTTTATGATAGTAATAAAGTAGTAGGAAAAGTTGATGGAATAACCTATGAATTTGAGCTAGTAGATCCTATATTTAACTTTGCGGTAAGAACAACTAAATGATAGTGCATTTATTAAATTTCTATAATTAACACAAAAAAACTTGCAGGAGCAATCAGACTGCTAGTTTTTTTGCACCCAATAAACAGTTTCTATGTATAAAAATAAAGAGAACCCACACAACTGCAGGTGGTGACGTAAACAAAGATCATGTCATTGATATTATGGATGCATAAACAATTCAATCGAATTGGGGAACCAATAAACGTAGCGCCGATATCAACTTTGATGGAATAGTCGATGCGAAAGATTTTGCATTCGTAGAAAAGAACTTCGGAATGCAAAATTCGACAGTAGATAACGCTCCAAAAGCAGTAAAGACATATAAAGGCAAAACACTTGCTGCGATTAAGAGTGCGTTAGGGATTCAATAAACATAATTAAACGACAGCTGCCTGTTTCTTATTTTAAGAGACAAGCAGTTATTTTTGCGGCCATAAAGGTGAATACTAAGGATACCATTCTGAAAAATGCAAAAAAACTTCCCTTCAGTAAAAGGAGAGGCAATGATGATGAAGAAGTTTTATAGTGGAGCCATTTTGGCAGCAGCCATCCTATCTATTTTGAGTGGATGTCAGGAAAGTAGTTTTGAAAACAATCATACTTTAGAAAAAGGAAAGGTGGTGGAAGAAACGATGACCCCTTCAGTTCATGTAGATCCTGCGATTGACCTCTCAAGCGAACAAACCACTTCGATTATTATTGAATTCAAAACAAAACCAGCAAAAATAGCAGTTTTAGAAGCAGAAGCAAAAGGGATTCCTTTAACAATGGAGGAAGCGAAGAAACATGTAGAAGAAAGTCATCTTACTTTTCAAAAGGAACTTCATGAGTTATTAGATAAGAACCAGATCCCCTACACCGTTCGGCACAAATTTACGACTGCCTTAAACGGCGTGTCGATGGAATTACCCGCAAATGAAATCCAAAGGTTAGCAGAATCCTCGGCTGTTATTTCAAGAATATCTCTCAATCGAAAAATTAAGCTAGATCCACCGATTTTACCTTTTGGACAACTGTGAAAATATAGTTAGGTTGTTCCAACTATGCATACATAAAGACCCCTAAAACTGGAAAACTATATAAAAATTAGGGGGTGGTTCATATTGAAGAAAAAAATCTTAATGCCGCTTTTTAAGAAACTCAATCCAGAACCACAATTTAGCGAACAGTCCAATACACAGGAAATTGAACTAAAAAAACAAGATATTAGCAGTAATTATGATCAAAATTTAGTGACATTTAAGTCCATTTTCAGTATACCAAAGAATATCGATATCAAGGTACGTGAGTTTACCATCGGTTCACTTGATCGCCGTGCTTTTATCATTTATATAAGTACGATGGTCGACGTACAGAGCATTCAAGAAGGCATCATGGAAAAATTAATTGGTAACGATCAGCCGTCAGGTAAGATTCAAAATATCACTTCCTACCCAAGTGAAAGAACAGCAACAAATATTGGGGAAATTACGGAATTTATTACAGGTGGAGTCACCGCACTCTTTGTGGATGGCGATACTCAATGCTACTTATTTGAAACGACGAAAATTACAGGCCGTTCCATTGAGAAATCCGATAATGAAGTGATTGTAAAAGGGGCAAAGGAATCATTTAACGAAAAGGTAATCGATAATATTGCCTTACTTCGTAAAAAGATAAGAAATGAAAATCTTATTGTTGAGGCTAAGGTTATTACGAAACGATCCAGAAACGATGTATTTTTGGTTTATGAAAAAGACCTAGTAAATGATGAATTGCTTCAAACGATTAAAGATAAGTTAGCTTCGCTCGAAACGGATAGGATTCTTGATCTAAGTATTTTAGAGCAATACCTAGAAGATCGACCAAGGTCATTATTTCCATCCATATTATATACAGAACGTCCTGACCGGGCGACATCCTTCATTGAAGAAGGTCACATCGTTTTATTAATGACAAATTCTCCAAGTTGTCTGGTACTGCCTGCTACCTTTTGGTCAATGTTTCATTCGCCGGAAGACCATTACCTACGCACACCCTATGGTAATTTCATCAGGTTTTTGCGATTTCAAGCTTTGTTTGTCGCCATGTTTGCTTCGCCCTTATATATTGCGATTACAAATTATCATGTAGGGATGATCCCGCCTGATTTGTTAATGGCCATTGCCGGGACAAGGGAACGTGTCCCTTTTCCATCGACAGTTGAAATCTTAATGATGGAAATCGCCTTTGAACTCATTCGAGAAGCGGGACTACGTGTGCCAACCCCTATTGGTCCAACGATTGGGATTGTCGGTGCACTAATTTTAGGACAGGCTGCTGTTCAAGCGAATATTATTAGTCCGATTGTCATCATTGTTATTGCCTTAAGTGGCTTAAGCTCTTTTATTATCAGTGATGTGAGCATGAATTTTGCTATTCGCATCACACGTTTTTTGTTTATTTTTGCGGCAGCCTTTATGGGTATTTATGGCGCAGTAGCTTTATTTATACCGGGACTCTTTTATTTAGTCTCATTAAAATCATTTGGCATTCCTTACTTTGCACCCATGACACCACATTTCATCTCTTCAAAAGACTTAATTATTCGTCATGTTCCCATGAAAGAAAGGTTCCGCCCAGGGTATTTAAATCCAAAGGATACTGTCAAACGAGGAAAGGGATAAAAAACATATGAAGCAGCAACCCGGAAAAATTGGTATCCGTGAATATCTGTCCATCGCAATTTTAATGGTTGGTGCCAAAGTAACTGAAGACACACCAACTGCTCTGTTTCAAAAGGTCCAAAACGCAGCATGGATGATCCCGATCATAACGGCCGGAATCTCTTTTATCCCGCTCTTTTTATTAATAAAGACAATGTCGTTGTATCAAAACAAAAATCTATTTTCTGTTATTCAAAAACTACTCGGAAAATATCTAGGATTTTTTGTCTGTCTTCTAATATTTATCATCAATGTATTTTCCATTTCGTTCGATTCAAGAACATATACAACGATCATAAGGACGTTTTATTTTAATAGGACACCTATTGTGATCATCTATGCCGTCTTAATGGGCGTTTGTGCATATGGTGCGAAAAAGGGAATTCAGCATATCGGATCAGTTGCCTATCTTGTGATTTACTATGCAGTACTATTCTTGTATTTTGCGTTCGTATTAAGTACTCAAGATAGCAGTATTCAATCCCTTTTCCCCATTTGGGGTCCTGGAAAACTTGAAATATTGAAACAAAGCTCCCTAAATCTATCCCTTTTTTCTGAATTTTTTCTGTTTGCCTTGATTATACCGTCTATCGCCTCATACAAAGATTTTCGAAAAGGTACGTGGATTGCCTTAGTTTACATCAGCATCCAATTAAGTGTGGGTATTATCATTTTCATCTGTCTCTTTGATGTATCCTTAAAAGGAACTGGTTATCCATTCCACACAGCGATTCGTTTTATTTCAATTGGAACTTTTTTTCCGAATATCGAAATCATATTTTTCGTCATTTGGGTAATGGCGGCATTTATTCGTTTTGCAGCATTTTTGTACATAAATGCACTTATGTTCGGTCAACTATTTAAAATTAAAGACTTTGAATTCCTCATTCCAGCACTGGCAACGATTTATTTATTGATTGGATCCATTCCGGAATCACCATATGATCTCAGTCTCCAACTGAAACCGATTTTAAGAAGTGTTATTGGTCCTACATTTTTGGCTGTTTCGATCACTTTATGGCTGGTTGCACTGCTAAAGGGAGAATTTAAACATGAAAAAAACAGAGGCAGTATGTAGAATATTGTTGTTTTTCGTCATTGTTTGTTTATTAACAGGTTGTTGGGATCGTCAAGAAATTGAAGACAAAGCCTATGTGATCGGACTAGGATTAGATCGCTCCAAAGATGAAGGGAAAATCAAAGTCACCATGTTACTTGCCAATCCGGAAGTAGGTAGTATGCAAGGTGGTGGTGGATCAACCGAAAAGCCGCGGGAAATTGTCTCGTTTGATGCCAATGATTTCATTGCGGCGAAAGCCACAGGCAATTCCATCATCTCACGGGATATTAGTTATGAACTATTAAAGATTATTGTTGTCTCCGAGGAATATGCACAAGACAAAGATTTTATTAAGAAGTTTTACGACGTCTTAAAGGATAAAGACATTCGCTTGGATTGTCATTTAGCCATATCTAAAGAAAAGGCAAGTAAGTATTTTATTAATAATCGGCCGAAAATGGAAACAAGACCACATAAATACTTTCAATTCATGATTGATCACGGAATTGATAATGGGTTCATCCCAGATTCTACCCTCTTTAAATTTTTTAAAACGTTGGAAAGAGGGACAGACTTCTTTTTGGCGATGTACACAACAGCCGAAAAGGAAAAGAATCCTGAAATAAGAAGTGAAGATGAATACATGGCAGGACAATTGAATGCTACAGGCGAACTGGATGCTACACAATTTATTGGGTCAGCGGTCTTCAGGAGTGGCGTGATGATTGATAAGCTAACCGGTCAAGAAACACGTAATATCAATATTCTAGATGATTCAACGAACATCCAAGATATATTGGTTGATATACCTGATCCTTTTTCGGACGACCAGTTGCAGTTTGCAGCAAGAATCATGAAAACAGAAAATAATAAAGTGAAGATGGACTTAAAGGGTCAAAAGCCAAAGATTTTTATAACCATCCCTTTAAAGATAGAAATTATATCAAACCCGTCAATGGTCGACTATACAGTGAAAAAAAATCAACAGATAGTAAAAAAACAAATATCCGCTCATTTAAAAACATTGAACGAAAAATTGTTAAAAAAAACACAAACAAAATTTAAAGGTGTACCATATCCGTTATCCATGTATGTCAGAAGATATTTTGGAACGATTCAGGAATATAAAAAATTCAATTGGGGAAAATCATATCAGGAAGCGGACATTCATGTGAAAGTAGATGTTGAAATTGTTGATTATGGTAAAAGAACAAAAAAACCTCCAAAGGTGGGGGCGTAGTTGGAAAAATTAATCTACGTTAGTCTGTTTATAATTATTGTTTATACCATGGGATTCGGCGTTTCCTTGTGGAAGGAAAAACAAAAAATAGGTGCAATGGCCATACTTTTTCTTTCTCTTTGCTTAATCATCCTGCCTTTCTTCTCGATCCTTTAAAACTAATTTCAATCGTTAATAATAAAACAAACACCAAGGGCTGGATAATCAGTCCTTTTTTACAAAAAATAG
>NZ_JBALOS010000028.1:0-6189 GCF_036962765.1 Neobacillus drentensis | reverse complement strand
AAAATAGTTTGTTGTTTGGATAAACTAATAAAATATAATGAATAAGGTGTTTTTAACAATATAAGTGTAATTTCACTAATAATTGATTTATAATGAAAGTAAATGACCAGAATAATATGGTGACTTAATTTATGCATTATACAAACGGGGTGTAAACTATTGATGATAGCAGATCAAATATTAGTGAAAAAAATGAATCAAAAGGTATTATTGAATGAAATTGTTTCTAATTCTCCGATCTCGAGGGCAAGATTATCGGAAATAACAGGATTAAATAAATCGACTGTATCATCCCAAGTAAATACATTAATAGAAAAGAAGCTGATTTTTGAAATTGGACAAGGGCAATCCAGCGGCGGAAGAAAGCCTGTTATGCTCGTTTTTAATAAAAATGCCGGATATTCAATCAGCATTGATATCGGCGTTGATTCTATTAATGGGATTCTAACAGATTTAAAAGGAAACATTGTCGTAGATCAATACCATCGTCTAGAGAAACCTTCTCTTGATAACAACAAAGATATATTATTTTCAATGATTAAGGAACTTAGCTCTCAAATTCCGGAATCTCCTTATGGTTTAATTGGTATCGGGGTATGTGTACCAGGTCTCGTCAGTACAGAGCAAAAGGTTATTTTCACTCCGAACATCGATTGGAATTATCAACTAGACTTAAAAGCCGATATCGAAAAGGAATTTCAAGTACCTGTTTTTATAGAAAATGAAGCCAATGCCGGTGCCTATGGGGAAAAAGTCTTTGGGGCAGCTAAAAATTACGAAAACTTAATTTACGTGAGTGTCGGTACGGGAATCGGAATCGGTATTGTCATTAATCATGATATATATCGAGGGGTGAATGGGTTCGCTGGTGAAATGGGTCATCTAACCATCGACTATAATGGACTCAAATGTAGTTGCGGCAACAAAGGGTGCTGGGAACTATACGCCTCTGAAAAAGCATTACTGCATACTTTTCAACAAAATAATCGCGTCACTTCCAGCCAGGAACTAATTAATCTCGCTAACCAAAACGATCCAGATATATTAATGGGATTACAAAATTTCGGCTTTTACCTTGGAATTGGATTAACAAGTATAATAAATACATTTAACCCGCAAGTAGTTATTATCCGGAATGACATTGTTGAAGCCCTGCCTATGGTTATGAACTCGATTAGAAATTCTATTTCATCAAGGAATAATGACCAGTTTAGCAACAATCAGGAACTATTTCTCTCTTCCTTAGGAAAAAATGCTCCCGCATTAGGGACGTCTTCGATTGTTATTGAACATTTCTTAGAAATGTTTACTGCTTAAATCATGTGTATGCTGAAAGGTGGAGGTATGTTTGAAAAAAACGATTTATATTACAAGAAAACTACCCGATGAAATTGTTGATAAACTCTCAAGTCAATTTCATGTGAAGATGTGGACTGAAGAAACTGTTCCTGTTCCAAGAGATGTTTTATTGAAAGAATTAGAAGAGGTCGACGGGCTTATCTGTCTATTAACGGAAAAGATAGATGAAGAGGTTCTAAATAAAGCGAAACAGTTAAAGGTCATTAGTAACATCGCGGTAGGCTATAATAATATCGATATTCAGGCCGCAACGGAGAGGGGAATTGTCGTTACCAACACGCCAGGTGTATTAACCGAGACGACAGCTGATTTAACGTTCGCCCTGCTAATGGCTGCAGCGCGAAGAGTCGTCGAGGGATCGGATTACTTGCGCAGTGGGGAATGGGGCGCCTGGTCCCTGATGCAGATGACCGGACAAGATATTTATGGGGCCACCCTAGGAATTATTGGGTTAGGCAGAATTGGAGAAGCCCTTGTCAAGCGGGCACAGGGCTTTGATATGAATGTTCTTTATCATAATCGGACACGGAAACGGGAAAAAGAAGAAAAGCTCGGGATTCACTACCGAGAAATAAAGGATCTGTTGCAGCAATCTGATTTTGTCTGCCTGCTGCTCCCTTACAGTGCTGAAGTCCATCATCTAATCGGTAAAGAAGAATTGGCACTTATGAAAAGAAATGCCATCTTGATTAATACAGCAAGAGGGGGCATTGTCGATGAGGAAGCATTATATCATTCTTTGAAAAATGGGGAGATTTGGGGCGCCGGACTGGATGTGTTTGAACAAGAACCCGTGTCTATTAATCATCCCTTATTAACCCTGCCCAATGTGGTGACACTGCCTCACATTGGAAGCGCAAGTCTGAAAACAAGAATGAAAATGGCTCATTTAGCAGCTGATAATATGCTGCGTGTTTTAACAGGTAGAGAAGCGCTTACTCCGGTTATTCCAAATAAATAATTGTAAAATACGACACTTTTCTGAAATATTTGTTAAGAAAGATGAACGTTGCAAAGGTTGTCAATATTATTATTCTATATAATTTTTGGTAAGTACACCATAATTTAGTATAAGGTGCAATAGAGGGTCTTTTTTCTAGATTGTTTCAGAGACTTAGAGTGTCAGGAGCTAGCTAGATTTGAGACTTTAATAAGAACAAACTGTGCTTCTTTATTGTAAAATCCTTCCTCAAATATGACAAAAATCATATGTTACGATGAATTTGTGGAAAAACGGCAAATTGTCAAAACAGGAGGAAGAAAAGATGATGAAGAAAAAAGCAATTCTAACTGTTGCAGCTGCGGCTGCATTAATGATGTCAAATCCAGTCTTAAATAAAGCTCATGCTGCCTCAACAAGTCCGTCGGTGCAGGAAAAGGTTTATGTTTACCAAGGGACTAATATGAATGAGATTAATAATATCATCGAAAACTATCTTGCTAGTTTAGGATTCTCATTTTCACAAAATACGGTCAAGCAGACAGCACAGACTCAACCAAATCAAACGGTCTCAACACAGAAGCCTGCTCAACCAGCGGCACAACAACCTGTGCAACAACCGGCAGCTGCGCCGCAACCTACTACAACAAAAACTACAACTGCTTTAAGTGCTTATGAGCAAAAAGTAGTGGATCTAACCAATCAAGAACGAGCCAAAAATGGTTTGCCAGCGCTAAAAGTGGATGTAACGCTTAGCAAAATGGCCCATGAAAAATCTCGTGATATGTCTGCTAATGGCTACTTCAGCCATACAAGCCCAACATACGGTTCACCATTTGATATGATGAAAAAATATGGGATAACCTATCGATATGCTGGTGAAAATATAGCGATGGGACAGCAAACTCCTGAAGAAGTAGTCAAAGCATGGATGAATAGTGAAGGACACCGTAAGAATATTCTTAGCCCGAACTACAATTATATTGGTGTGGGTTATGTGTCACAAGGGAATTACTGGACACAGGAATTTATCGGCAAATAATGAGAGCTTGGGGATGATTTGTCCCCAAGCTTTTTTTGTATGTCACAACTTATAAAAATAATAACGAAATTCGTCATCTATTTTAGATCCTTGTTTTTCCCAAAAGTGCCAAGCCTTTTCATTGGAATGCTCGACTGAAAGTTCGATACCTTTAGATTTTGTTAATAATGTAAATTCCTTCACTTTGGCAAAAAGATGTTTCCCAATTCCTTGTCCTTCTTCTTTGAAAATAAAAAAGAACACACCTCCTTCTTTGAAGAGGTGCACTCCCGATGAGCTTTCGTAATTATCAAACAAGTAAGTAATAGATTACATATTTAAGGGAGCAACTGTTTAGCTGGTGCTCTTCCTAATGTATCGGCTCCACCTACGCCTAATACCATGATAGCCACGCGTGCTATCCCCTCTAATATGTACTATATCTCCATATTATTAATAAAATATGAACTAAATATTAATCATTAGTTAATTTTGGTTAAAAACTAATCAAACGTCTGATTAAATCGCCAGATCCCTTGAAATACCTGGCTTGAAGAAACTAATCAAACGTTTTGATTAAAAAAATAACATCTTACTTTATAGGAATCCAGATTTCAGAGTAGTAATCAGGGCTCCAAGGATCTCCGGTGGAATAGACTTCCAAATCAGGTGTGCCAGCATGCTTGTAACGACTGGAAGGGAACCATTCGCTGTATATTTGTTTCCACACTTTTTGAATAGCATCGGGCATGGCGCCGTGAACTTCAAATACGGCCCACTTTGAAGCGGGTATCTCAAGATTCATTAAACCTTCTGGCGTGTCACCAGTATGTTCTGTAGCAATCCAGTAATCCATTAATTGTGACTGAGTGTCTCGTTTTTCAGCACATACACCAAGGACGCCGTTAATTTCCCCATTATTCACTTTGAATAATAAATCGTTGGTTCCGTCAGCATGAACATCAGCCCACATTTTTGGGATCTCCGTTAAGTTCTCCCCATTCACACATGATAATTCGCGCTTGATTCCAACAACTTTAAAACGATCTCTTTCAATAATCTTATATTTCATAGGTTCCGCTCCTTTCAATGTTACCTGTATGGCCAGGCGATTATATGATTTCAGTTTAGCGTGTGTTTTGCGTGCTTGACTTGGTGTTAGGTCATGCTGCCTGCGGAATGCTTTTGAAAAAGCCTCGGGAGTGTCATAGCCATACTTCAATGCGATATCAATTATTCGGCTGCTTGTATTAGAGAGTTCCTGTGCTGCAAGCGTTAACCGCCTGCGACGTAGATATTCTCCAAGAGTTATACCAGTTAATATGGTAAAAATCCGTTGAAAATGAAATTCAGATACATACGCTTGTTTTGCGATATCTTCAATGGATAGTTCATCAAGTAGATGTTCTTCCATATAATCGATTGCCCGCTGTAACGATTCGACCCATTCCATTTTGCTCACCCCTTGATTAAATAATAACAGTAAAACTTCATACATTCCTGTCAATTTCTGCTTTGTGATAGCAGGTTTGTGGCTTTATTCATGTTAAAATCGACCATAAGAACAGGTGCTAAGGTGGGGGGAGTTCCATTTTGAAAAAACATTTATTGTTGATTTTAATTGTTTGGTTTACATTAGTAGGTTGTAACGGGGGGAATGCAGAGAAAGGAAGGGTTGATATTAAGGGGATCATTAAAGAGGTCGATTATGAGAGGAATAAGATACTAGTAGAAGATAAGCACGAGGGGTTAGTCTGGGTCACCCTACAAGAAAATGAAGATATCTCTGAATATCTAGAAGGACAAGAGGTCGTTGTTTGGATTAAAGGTGGAATAAGAGAGTCCTCCCCAGCTCAAGCCGATGCACTAAATATTGAGTTCACAAATCCTAAAGATTAATAAAAGTTATGCAGAGGGCCGTAATCTTCCAAATACAGTGAAGTTTACCTTTGTTTAGTATGATTTTTCATAAATTAGCAAAGCTAATAGAAAAATCTTTGGGAGGCTTTATATGGGCTTTGTGATTTTTTTCTTACTGGCATGGTTGGTTGGATCTCTTTTGGCCGTTATACAGAAGAAATTAACATTTGCTGAGAATACCTTGGTGTTTTTAGTTGTTTTAATTGTTAGTATTAACTATTCTTGGATTGTCATTGAAGAACTAAAGCTAATAAAACTTACTAAATCAAGTTTGGAATATACGGGATACCTGCTCAATCGAAGTGTAATCACGCCAATTCTAGTCCTAGTTTTTGTAAATCTGCTTCTATGGAGTAAAACGATGATGATGAAAATAACACTAATTATTTCAGTTGTTATTTTAATGATTGGTTTAAGTAGTCTCTCTAACTTTTTTGGCATAATCGACTATAAACATTGGAATTACTGGTATGATGGAATCTATTTCCTCATTCTAAATGGTATTGCGATTTTTTCTTATAAGTTATTTGCGAGAGTCTCTCGGAATGTGGTGAGTTATTAATGATATTATGGGAAGATTTCGATAAAAATGAGATCTATATCTTAATTATGCTGGTTGTTTCATACACGGCATTCTTTCTATTTCCGAAAAGATTACCTAAATCGATAACTATTTTATTTTTAGTCTGGGGATTTGCGAGTTCTACTTTGTTTGATTTCACAATCGGTGGTGGATTGCTTGATTTTTATAAGGTCAATGATTCCAACAAATATGAACTATTCGATTTGATTAGCTATTTTTTATTTGCCCCGTTCAGCTATTTTTTCATTTATTTTTATGAAAGATTTCACATCGGTAGAAAGGCATTTATATTTTATGTGCTCGGTTGGTGCTGTGTAGGTTTACTAATGGAAAGAGTCTCAGGCTTCATGGGACTAACTCATTATC
>NZ_JBALOS010000027.1:109204-128840 GCF_036962765.1 Neobacillus drentensis | reverse complement strand
AAGGACAATACTCGTAAAATAACCGAATATATTGTCCTTCATAACTCCGATGAAGGACAATCGTTACTCAACAATTATTATTTTTCCAACAAGGTTCTGGTATCTAAAAATTCAAGCCCATGTGCTTCTGCGACCGCTTGATATGTCACGAAACCGCCAAGCGTGTTAATTCCTTTTAACAATGCTTCATTCCCGAGACAAGCTTGTTTATAGCCTTTATTGGCAATTTCCACTGCATAAGGGACCGTTACATTTGTTAAGGCAAGCGTGGAAGTTCTCGGTACAGCACCTGGCATGTTGGCAACAGCATAGTGGACAACATCATGCTTCACATAGGTCGGATTGTCGTGCGTGGTAATCCGGTCAGTGGTTTCAAAAATCCCCCCCTGATCGATGGCAATATCTACAACGACACTACCTGGTTTCATCGATTGAATCATTGCTTCAGTTACAAGCTTTGGTGCTTTTGCCCCTGGAATTAGAACAGCGCCTATCACCAAATCTGAATCCTTCACAGCTTCCGCAATATTATACGGATTAGACATAAGCGTCGTCACATCTGCTCCAAATATATCATCTAATTGGCGAAGTCGATCCGGATTTAAATCAATAATCGTCACTTTTGCTCCTAAACCAATTGCCATCTTAGCCGCATTCGTTCCAGCTACGCCGCCGCCGATTATGGAAACTTTTCCTCGTTGGACGCCTGGGACACCAGAAAGTAGAATTCCCATTCCTCCATGGACCTTCTCAAGGAATTGTGCACCAATTTGAGGCGCCATTCTTCCAGCCACCTCACTCATCGGCGTTAACAATGGTAAGCTTCGATTCGGTAACTGAACGGTTTCATAGGCAATCCCAATTACCTTCTTGTCAATTAATGCTTTCGTTAATTCTGGTTCTGGTGCCAGATGTAAGTATGTAAATAATATTAAGCCATCGCGGAAGTATTGATATTCGCTAGGAAGCGGCTCTTTAACCTTCATGACCATTTCCTTTGACCATGCTTCTTCAGCTTTATCTACCAGTTTCGCACCCGCTGATTCATAATCCTCATTTAAAAAACCTGAGCCAAGACCTGCTCCCTTTTCAATAAACACCTCATGACCAAATTTCACTAAGTTGACCACTCCAGCTGGTGTCATGGCTACGCGGTTTTCATTATTTTTGATTTCTTTAGGTACCCCGATCCGCATGTGCTTACCTCCAATAAATTTATCTCTAGTAAAATTATCCAAGACAATTTTATTATAACCTTTTTTCAAAGTAAGATGTAACCTTGTAATCATTAACTGATAAACATAAGATGTCGACAAAGTTATAATATAAAAGCTTTGCCGAGAATGGCAAAGCTTTTGTTTTATTTTTTCATTAATAATAAGGATAGTATGGGTATGGGTATGGGTAAGGTGGATAGTAAGGATATCCGTAACCATATCCATATCCTGGAGTTAATAAGGCACCTGCAGCTAACCCAGTTAAGAATGGGAATCCAAATCCAAAACCAAATGGTCTGCCAAATCCAAATCCAAATGGTCTGCCAAATCCGCCAAAACCAAATCCTGGACGGCCAAAACCACCAAATCCAAAGCCCGGACGGCCGAAACCTCCATGGAAACCACCAAATCCTCCGTGGCCGAATCCACCATGAATTCTTTCATCTGCAGGATCCACCATCGTATAGTTCACATCAATGTTACTAGGCATTCCATACATTTCTGTAGTCATGTTTCTCCTCCTCATTTTAATTAATTGACACACTAAAGAATATGCATATGTAAAAGCAAACTCTTGGGTATTTGCCCTTTATTTCAAAAATACCAAGACATTTGTACAAAAAAAACTGTCCTATTATTAGGACAGTCCAACAGTATCAACACACTTAACTCTCAGTACCAGCAAAATCTTCACTATCTGCAATGGCTGTACCTTCGCCAATAAATCCACTATTATATGAATTCATAATTTGCTGGCTTACTTCATTAGTACCTTGCTCATCAAACTCAAATAAAAACTGTTTATTCTGGTCACGTTTTACCATCATCCGATCTCCTTTCCTTTCTAGGTTACCTCTTTATTGTTCGAAAAGTTGCAACAGTTATCCCTTGTTAAATAATGTATAATTCAAGTAAGGAGATGATTAATCATGGGACTTAAATATAGAAATATTTTAGTCGCGATTGATGGTTCAAAAGAAGCCGATTGGGCTTTTAAAAAAGGGATTGAAATTGCCAAGAGAAATGATGCTGACCTTTTATTAGTCCATGTTATCGACACTAGAACATTTGCATTAATTGAAGCTTATGACACGGTTATTGGAGATCGGGCAGAAAAGCTGGCAAAAGATATGCTAAAACATTACCAAATACAAGCGGAGGATGCAGGTTTAACAAACGTGCATTATGAAATTGATTATGGATCTCCCAAAATACGAATTCCTAGAGATTTAGCTAAAAAACACAAGATAGATTTGATTATCTGCGGTGCAACTGGATTAAATGTTGTGGAAAGGTTTTTTATCGGAAGTGTTTCTGAACATATCACTCGTTACGCACATTGTGACGTTCTCATTGTTCGCACTGAAAAAGATATAGCATAATACTGAGGTAAAAAGCACGCAGCATTGCTTCGTGCTTTTTTCACATAGGTTTTTAGTGAATGGGTGATAGATGTATAGTAGAATAAATAGTAGTCAAACGGATTGGAGGCAATCAAAATGAAAGAATATTTTTCTTTTGATCATCGTCTTGGTATTCCACTGCCCGAATTAATGTTGGAATGGGACCAATACAACAAGGAAATACAGCAGGAGATTCTCTTTTACTGGGAACAAGTTCGCGGCTCGATCCCTGACCGGATTAGCGACCTTGAAACCGAAATTAATCAGAAACAAGCACTTCTCTCAAATGAAAGTAATTTCCCTCGCTCTTGTCAACTGAACTCCGAAATTGCTGAACTAGCATCGATTATTAATGATTTATGGCTATGGTACCGAGCGAACGAAGTTCTTTCAACAAAAGCTCATCAATAAATTACTCCCTTTTCATTGAAAAAGGGAGTTTTCCTAATTATGATAGGTCTTTTTGAATCTCTTTCACCACATGCCCGATCTCAGGCAATATTAATTTATTCATAGCCAGTTTCACAGCACCAGTCGAACCCGGGGTGGAGAATATGGCTTTATTTTTAACAACACCCGCAATTGCCCTTGAGAGAATTGCAGCGGAACCAATATCTTCTTGGTAACTCAACATCCGGAATAACTCTCCAAAACCGACAATCTCTTTTTCAAGTAGATCTTGAATCGTTTCAATTGTTACATCCCGCTTGGCAATCCCCGTTCCGCCGTTTGTTAAAATGACATCAATTTCTTTGCTTGCACATCCTTTAACAATTTCTTGTTCAATTGGCACGGCTTCGTCTTTTACAATGACGTAATCGACAATCTTGTGACCTGCTTGTTCGAGCAAGTCGATCATCAGTTTTCCGCTTTTGTCTGTTTCCTTATTTCTTGTATCACTAACAGTTATTATTTTACAATTAACGGTCTTCGGTGCAGCTTTTTTATGTTCTTGACTACTCATCCAATAAACTCCTCTTTTTCTCGTAGGTAACGCAGCTGATAATATTTATGCGCTAAATCGGTTACTTTTCTTGTTAACTGATAATTGGACCCTGCGCCAATGGCCATACTGACCAGCGGGATACCTTGAATCCTTTTATGTCTGAATAACGTTATGATCAGCGCTTTCATAAGTTGTTGCACCGGTTGTTCAAGCCATGATATATCTGTAATTTCTTCATTTCCTTCATAAAAATAATAGTCTTCGTGACTTTCTAATTCTTCCATCAAAGCGAACCAGCCTCCGCTTTGCAGCCTTGGCGGTAATGTTGCCGTATGAAAGACCTTTAGGGAGGTCATCATTTCAAATGGTGTGTTCACTTCAACTCCGTAGGTCATCGCGATCAGTTGCACGACCCTTAAATTAATGACTGCTATTGCTGGTATATCTGTGCTAAGCAGCAGAGGACCGCCAGTCCCTGCTAATCCGCCTTGCGCAAAGGAATAAAGACGATGTCGTGCGATTTGCTGTTCTGCAATATATTGTAATTGCTCAATGCTTAATTTTTTTAAGTCTTCAATGTTTGCTATGTCCTTTTGAAAAATTCGCCCCGAAGAAAGAATTCTCTCCTTAGCATCCATTTGAAGCTGAGAGCCTTGAATCATACTATGTAAATAAAACAGCCAGCTGTCGATAACCGAAAAGAATTGTCGTTGAACCTTTTCAGGCAATAATGAGAATGATTGTTGCAAAAATTTTTCATAGGTAATCTGGAAATCATTCGGCTCCCATTCACGCAAACTGCTTTCCCAATTCCGTATTTCATTCAAGACCATTTCTTCGCGGTCTGTTAATGGCATGTTTACTTCCCCCTCACAGCAAGGCTTTCTATTTCCAGTATATCACAAAGAAATACTTGGATAAAAAGGCAAAAGGCAAAAGCCATACAATAGCTTTTGCCCTTTCTGATATTTATGATTAATGAATGTCAGCAAGACGTACAACATCGCGGGCAATCATTACTTCTTCATTTGTTGGGATGATTAAAACTTTAACTGGTGAGTGTGGGTAGCTAATAAAGGCTTCTTCGCCTCTAACCTTGTTTAGAGCTGGGTCCCAATAAACACCCATAAATTCAAGACCTCTTAATACATTTTCCCTAATGGTGTCACTATTTTCACCAATCCCGGCTGTGAAAATAATCGCGTCAACACCATTCATTCGTGAAGCATAAGAACCGATGTATTTATGGATACGGTTCGCAAATACATCCAAGGCAAGCTTCGCACGCTCATTGCCCTTTTTTGCTTCAATTTCAATATCACGTAAATCACTTGAGAAACCGGACATAGCCAGCATACCGCTCTTTTTATTTAGCACATCTAGTACTTCATCTGCTGTTTTATTGGTTTTTTCCATGATATATGGAATCAGTGCCGGGTCAATATTACCTGAACGAGTACCCATTGTTACCCCAGCAAGTGGTGTAAAGCCCATGGACGTATCAATAGACATCCCGCCTTCAATTGCCGCAATACTTGCACCATTTCCTAAATGACAAGAAATGAGACGTAATTGTTCAACAGGTCGACCTAAAAGCTCAGCTGCACGCTGTGAAACATATTTATGAGAGGTTCCATGGAAGCCATATTTACGAATACCATATTTTTCGTAATACTCCATTGGTAAGCTGTATAGGTAAGAGCTTTCTGGCATTGTTTGGTGGAAAGCTGTATCAAATACTGCAACTGCCGGAACATTAGGAAGAACGCTCATGAAAGCTTTGATTCCAGTTATATTGGCTGGGTTATGCAATGGTGCCAGTTCCGATAGCTCATCAATTTTTTTTATCACATCGTCTGTAATAAGCACCGAGTCAGTAAACATTTCTCCACCATGAACCACGCGGTGACCCATGCCGACAATCTCATTTAAAGATTTGATAATACCTAACGTTGTTAATTTATCTAAAAGCATTTTAACGGCGACTTCATGATCAGGAATATCGATAATTTCTTGAACTTTTTCACCGTTAACCGTTATATTAAAAATTGAATCATTTAAACCAATTCTTTCTATTAATCCTTTTGTGATTACTTCTTCACTTGGCATTTCAAACAATTGAAACTTTAAGGAAGAACTCCCCGCATTAATGGCAATAATTTTTGACATATGGTTACCGCTCCTTTTATATAACAACACTGGTTTGGCATTATTTTGTTTAGTACAACATTATTTTGCTCAAACCACTCTTGATTATTTCCATCCTTAATTGAATCATTGTGTATATTATATTTCAAGGCAAATTTCCGGTGGCAACGTTTACATTACAAATATAAATCTATTCTGATATTTCTTTTTTTAGGCCCTGTTAAAGTTGCCTGTTGATTGGAACGAAAGAAGCTTCGCTTTCCGAGGGCGGTCCGGCGAGCCTCCTCGGCGCTCAAGTGCCTGCGTGGTCTCCCCTTGTCCTTACTCCCGTAGGAGTCTCGCGCCTTCCGCTCCAATCAACATTGTAAATTATTCAATAATAAGCTTTAACATAGACTTTTAAAATTTTACAAAAAAAATAAACCAAGAGGTTAATCTCGGTTTATCCTTTGTTTTCTTGAAACCATTTATCCATCTTTGAGAGAATTCTATCCATCTCCACAGCGCTTGAAAGATTAGGCAGTTCTACAAGCAACGCCTGCTTTGGCAGCTCTACTCCCTCTCCCTTTTTTTGCAGGATAAGGATACTTTTCGCGGACTGTTTATTTTTAAACATACTAATTGGTAATTGCAACAATCCTTGTACAATCACATGTTCTTTAAAAAACTCATTTAAAAGTGATGCCTGTTCACTTTCAAATAGTCCATTCGGAATCAAGAAGAATAAATACCCGCTAGGCACTGTGTGGCGAACGCTTTGTTCCATGAATAAATGATGGGAATAAGTATGCCCTTCATTTGCCCTTACTTGATAATCTGCAGCTCTTTCATCATTTGGATAAAAACCAACAGGCAAATCTGCGATAACCGCATCTACAGGATCAATAAACATTGGCTCAAGGCTGTCTTGATTGAAGAGTTGAATAGGGTGTGCTTGTAAATTGGCATTAATATAAGCCAGCTTAATGAGAAGGTCATCAATCTCCACGCCGATCGAATCAACTTTTCTTTGGAGGTGATTTAAGACAGTTGTTAACAAGTTCCCAGTCCCTACTGCTGGGTCAAGCAAACGGAATGTTGACTGTTTCATAAATCTTTCTACTAGATAGCCCACTAGCATCCCGACAGAATCAGGTGTCATTTGATGGTTTGGCTGAACACTATCATTCATCCCTTTTAAGATGGCCAATTGATAGGCTTTTCGAATTTCTTCATTTGAAAACTTCTCTAAATCAATCTGTCCATATTGTTTCTTCATTCTTTTTTCTGTTAGTTCGCTGACCTCATCTTGAAGGATAGAGCCATGAAATAAATTCTCTCCCGTTTCAGCGAGTGCCTCTAAATATGTACAGTTTAGTTCTTCCTGTAAAAGAAGTGCTGTTTCATTAAATAACGTAAAAAGTTGTTCTACTGGAGAAACTTTCATCTTATCCCCTCCCTCGTTAATTTCCTTATCCATTTTAATCGAGTAGCGACATTTTATACAAGTTTTAAGCAAAGAAGAAAAGCCCTGCTTTTGCAGGGCTCCATTTAATCAATCTATTATTTTGCCGCTTTTGCTGCTTCAAGTGCTGCTTCGTAGTTAGGGTGGGTTGTTGCTTCACTCACATATTCAACATATGTTACAGTGTCGTTAGAATCAACAACAAATACGGCACGAGCCAACAACCTTAATTCCTGGATAGCAACCCCATATGCTTCACCGAAAGAAAGGTCACGATGATCTGATAATGTTTGCACGTTTTCAATTCCACTAGCAGCACACCAGCGTTTTTGTGCAAATGGTAAGTCCACACTCACTGTTAAAATTTTCACATTTCCTAAGCTGTTTGCTTCTTCATTAAAACGTCGTGTTTCTGCATCACAAACACCAGTATCCAAAGAAGGTACAGAAGTAATTAAACGTACTTGACCTTTGGTACTTTCTAATGTAACTTCTGACAAATCATTTGCCAGCACTGTAAAGTTTGGCGCTTTGTCCCCTACCTTTACTTCACTGCCTAAAAGCGTAATTGGATTCCCTTTAAATGTTACATTTGCCATTTTACATCCTCCTTTGTTGTATCCAAGTCCAAGCGGCTAACTTCAGAACGGCTTGACTTCAAATATGTACAGTGTAAATATATCTTTTCACCACCAATTTTGCAATTATTTAGATTTCAACCAAAAGTGGAAGCACCCGTTTCATGAAAAAAGTTAACCTTCCTAATATTTTGGAAGATTAACCTTTCCTACTATAATTCAAGTTCTTCTTTTGGTTTTTGCCCGTTTTTAGATCCTTGCGAACTATTTTGCTGATTGCCTTGATCCTTCTTAGAGAACATTTGCTGAATTTTATCAATTGCCTGTGGAGCTAATTCTAATATTTTTTCATACAAATGAGTACTTTCATCTAAATGCAACATTTTAACTCCATGTGAGTTAACAATTAAAAAAGCAATTGGGGTAATTGAAACACCGCCACCGCTCCCGCCTCCAAATGGGTGGGATGAACCCTTACTCTGGCCTTGGCCCTGACCTTGGCTCTGGCCCTGTCCCTGACCTTGTCCTTGTCCTTGTCCTTGATTTTGAGACCCCTCAATCTTAAATTCACTACCGCCCGCAGCAAATCCAAAACCTACTTTCGAGACAGTCAAAATAACACTGCCATCAGGGGTTTCAACAGGGTCACCAATAATCGTATTTACATCAATCATTTCTTTAAGGCTTTCCATTGCAGTTGTCATCAAACCTTGAATTGGGTGGTCAGACATGGCTGTTTCCTCCTTTTTCAAACGGATTTTGTTTTATCATTTGCAAAATTTGTTTTCTTTTTAAAGTGCGGAAGTCCGCCCTTCCAGAATTTAAACAGTTTTAATCCTGCTAGAATAGCATGCCCGATACGAAACTGAATAATACATGTTAGTCTTGTTTGCATAACCGCTGCTTGAAAGTGTGGAGTAACCGTGATTTTCGGCATTACGAAAAGCTTTAAATAATGGCTGACAAGCCCAATTAAGCTCCCTTTTAAAGCCCAGATTGCCCCCGTAATCATACCAGTGTGTGCTGCATCTCCTACACCAATTAGCGTGTCCCATTCAAGACTTTTAATTGAGACTTTTCGAAGAAATTTCCTTACTATCCGATGTAAGCCAAAAACATGATTCAGTAATTTTTTTGCATTTGAAAAATTATTCTCTACATCCTCTGTGGTGATTTGATTGACATCTTCAGTTGAGGACTTCTCTGTAGATTCACCCATTTGTTTATTACTTTTAATAACTACACTGGGCGAATTTTCATCTACTTTTATTAATGGGACATTAATTTTGTACTTGATCAATCCGAACCAAATCTTGAATACAATCTTTAAGTCATCATTGTCATTGTGATGATAGTAATTAATAAGAATGGTTAATTTCGTAAATAGAATGAGAATAAATAAGAGCAATAGAATAGACAAAACCAAGAGTACCCAAAACAATTCAATCACAACCCCTCAGCGGGTAGTATTTGCTTTTCCAAAAAAAATTAAACCTACCAACAATGTTGATAGGTTTAATTTCACCGTTCTATATGTATGACGGTGGTATCTGTGAAGAGATCATGAAGACCTTGCTTTTTTGGAAGGAATGCCACAATGATATATCCAACTAATATTGTTGCAGATATATACCGGCCGATCCATTCTCGAAAAAGAATCGAGCCCCAGCTAAGTTGATCCCTTTTTAAATCGACTACTTTCAATCCAAACACCATTTTCCCCAGCGTTTGATTAAAATATTTTGTCATTAGAACGAAATACAAATAAAAGATAACCGCCGATGCGATTGAGAGCGGTGCAAACATGGATGATCCTGATAAAGGAATATCTACGATTCGAAAGACCGGTTTTATCAAAAGCCTGACAATGCTTCCCAACACAACTAAATCAAGGAGATACGCCCAAAAACGCATCCAGAACCCTGCATATCGTACGGAATGATTCTCTGTTTTGTCGTTTGAATTTTCTTGATACTCATTCGTTTCCATTAATACTCCCCCTATTCTGCATACAAGTACATGAGCCGCGGAGAATTAGGTTTTGAAAGGACCTTCAATAAACCAGCCATTTCAATATCCTCACCCATTAATTTCTTTGCCTGCATTGTAAATAAGGATCCTAACCCAAGAGAATCTGTATAACGTACAACCTGAGCCCCTTTCAGTTTCTCTTGGTTTTTCATTTGTTTCACCACATCGTCTAAATAACCAAAGCCGTCAATTAGATGCAATTCCTTAGCTTGGCGGCCGTCATACACACGGCCATCCGCAATTCTTTTCACTTGAGCGATTGGAAGGTTTCGCCCCTCTGAAATCACTTTAACAAATCCTTCATAGGAATTATTTATCATTGACTGCAATATTTGCCGTTCCTCTTTCGTCATTTTTCTAGTTGGACTCATAATGTCTTTATGCTCGCCGCTTTTAATGGTAACAAAATCTACACCATATTTATCGGCAAGTCCTTTATAATTAATTCCTTCCATAATCACACCGAGGCTGCCAGTCATAGTCTCCGGACTGGCATAAATCTTTTTAGCAGCCGTTGAAATATAATACCCTCCTGAAGCAGCCATGGAGCCCATTGAAATATAGACTGGCTTTTTACTTACTTTTTGAATCTCAACTAGTTTATCGTGAATTTCTGCACTTTCAACCACTCCCCCACCAGGTGAGTTGACTTTAATAATAATGCCTTTGACCGAATCATCCTCTTTAATATGGTTTAACTTTTTCATAAAGTCCTGATGATTGTAGCCTGAGCTTTGCAGGATAGAACCTGTTTCCCCCGTATCCTGGATGACACCGTTCACATCAAGAATGACAATTTTCTTTAATTCGTTTCCTTCATCGACAACCTCTTCAGTAAATGGTTCTTCAGCTGAAGACATGAAATCGGTAAAATTTGTTTCCAATCCTTTAAATGCAAACGAAGATAAAAAATTAATGATCACAGAGAAAAAAAATAACGCTGCTGCAATCCCGAGCGCGGCCCACCGTTTTCCATTCATATATTCGAAATTCCCCCTTTTGTTTTTGTCAAAACTTTATGCCCTGCTTTCATATTGTTTCAATAAAATGCTAAACTAATTTCAGACTAACATGATTTTACCTAAGAATATTTGCGAGCTGAGGAATTATTTTACAATTAGCTCATTATTTTATAGGGGGTACATAAAATGGGGAATAGGCGCAATATCTACTTTTATCACAAACGAGATTCGGAAATGCTATTAAAAGTGGCTCCGCTTGTTGACGTAGCAGAACGATATGGATTTACGATTGTCACTGATTACCGAAATGCGAATATCATTGCAAGTGTTGGCGATGACGGAACGTTTCTCCAAGCAGTTCGGAAAACAGGCTTCCGGGATGACTGTCTTTACATGGGAATTTCAACGAAGGATAGCTTGAGTATGTATTGTGATTTTCGAATTAATGATATTTCAAAAATGATTGATGCAATGGTAACGAATGAAAATTTAAAAGTCCGCCGTTATCCGTTAATTGAAGTAGAAGTCGATGGCCAAGGTACATTTCCTTGTATTAATGAATTCAGTATTCGATCTGGAATCATTAAGACATTAGTAGTAGATGTCTTTATTGACCAACTCCACCTAGAGACCTTCCGTGGTGATGGACTAATAGTGGCGACCCCAACAGGAAGTACAGCTTATAATAAATCGGTGGGTGGTTCGGTTGTTGACCCACTTCTGCCTTGCATGCAGGTGAGTGAAGTAGCTTCAGTAAATACAAAGAATTACCGGACACTAGGTTCTTCCTTTATTGTTGGCAGTGAACGGACACTAACCCTTAAGGTTATATCTGAAGGCAATGACCATCCGACGATGGGTATGGATAATGAAGCCTTAAGCATCCGTCACGTTGAGAAAATCACGATAAAAATTAGTAATAAAAAGTTAAAAACACTAAAACTAAAAGACAACTCATTTTGGGAAAAAGTGAAAAGGACTTTCCTATAAAACTAAAAAAACCTTATCCTATGCCATGGGATAAGGTTTTTTTCTTATATGTTCGTGCTTTTTTCCCTCCGCATATTAAACCATTGTCCGGATAATAGCTTTGTTTTTGACAGGGAATAAATTGTTAACGCTGACCAAATGAACATAAATGATAGAAGTTGTATTTTTGAAAAATGTTCATGATAGACAAATACCCCTAATAGTAAGGTTAATGTAGGTGCTATATATTGCAGGAACCCTAATAAAGATAAAGGAATTTTTTGTGCTCCTTTTGCAAAATAAAGGAGCGGGACTGCCGTTACTGCCCCTGCACCGATTAGCAGGAAATCTGTAGGTACACCGGCTGTTAAAAAAGAATTGGAGCCATTAATAAATAAGTAGCCGATATAGATGGCCGCAACAGGTGCAACTACAAGTGTTTCTAAAGTTAATCCCACAGCAGAATCTACATTTATCAGCTTTTTAGCTAAACCATATAGCCCAAAGGATAGGGCCAAAGTTAAGGCAATCCACGGAAACCGCCCATGGGATATGGAAATAATCAACACTCCAATCGCGGCTAAGATGAATGAGACGTATTGATAAACTGTTAATTTTTCCTTTAAGACGATCATACCTAATAAGATACTAATTAAGGGATTGATATAATATCCTAGGCTTGCTTCAATCATATGACCACTATTAACCGCCCAAATATATATGAACCAATTTATGCTTATTAGAAGTGAGGCAATTGTCAGTGCGTACATTTGTTTTTTATTCTTAGCAAACCCTTTTATGGTTTGGAGAAAAAGTCCCCACTTATTTGTTAGGAGAAGAATGATGACCATAAAAACAAACGACCATAAAACACGGCTTGCCAAAATTTCTTTTGCATTAACATGATCTAAAAACTTCCAGTAAATGGGCAATAATCCCCACAAGAAATATGAAAAGCCGGCATGAATGACTCCTTTTTGTGTTTCTGTCTTTTTCATATGTTTTGAGCCCCTATTCTTTCAAGTTTCGAAATAATTACTATTATAACGCGAAACTTCGTAAATGGGGGAAATTTATGCTTCCAATTGGAAAACGAGTATTTACATAAATGGATACGGTTGATTTTCCCATAAATTGTCTAATTGCACAAAACTACTTTAGTTTTGCACAAAGCAAAAATAAGCAGGCGATTTATCGCCTGCTTACTCTCCAAATGACATTATACTTGTTTAGTTTCCTCGAGTTCCTTTTTCCGAAGTTCGATTCTGCGGATTTTCCCTGAGGTCGTCTTAGGAAGTTCAGAAATATACTCTATTTTCCTTGGATACTTATATGGTGCTGTAAGTGTTTTAACATGCTCCTGCAATTTTTTGGTTAATTCAGGGTCTGTGGAATCAACATCGTCTTTCAAGACAACAAATGCTTTGACTATAAAACCGCGGATCTCATCGGGACTTGCTACAACAGCACATTCCTTAACAAATGGATGTTTAACAAGTGCATCCTCCACTTCAAATGGTCCGATCGTATAGCCAGAACTAATAATAATATCATCGCCGCGGCCTTCAAACCAGAAGTAACCTTCTTCGTCCATTTTTGCCTTATCACCCGTAATATAATAATTACCTCGGAATTGCATCGCTGTTCTTTCCGGGTCTTTATAATAGTTCTTAAATAAAGCTGGAGTTTCTACATGAACAGCGATATCACCGACTTCACCGACTGCACAAACCTGGCCTTCTTCGTTTATGATTTCCACCCTGTTCCCTGGCGTCGGCTTGCCCATCGAGCCGGATTTTAATTCCATTCCTTTAGTAACACCAACTAGCAAGGTATTTTCTGTTTGTCCATATCCGTCACGGACATCGATATTAAAATATTTTCTAAACGTATCAATAACTTCACGATTTAAAGGTTCGCCTGCGGAGACAGCACTATGAAGATTAGGTACCTGATACTCTTCTAAATTATCTACCTTCGCCATTAGTCGATATTCTGTCGGTGTACAGCAAAGGACATTAACATCATATTTTTGGAGGAGACTTAAATATTTTTTCGGATCAAATTTTCCGTTGTAAACTAGTCCAGTTCCACCAGAGCCAAGAACTGATAGGAAGGGACTCCATATCCATTTTTGCCAGCCTGGACCGGCAGTTGCCCAAACCGTGTCACCATCCTCAATACAAAGCCATTTAGGTGCAGCCGTTTTTAAATGTGCATAAGCCCAGCCATGTGTATGGACCACCCCTTTTGGATTCCCTGTTGTTCCAGACGTATAGGACAAAAAGGCCATATCATCTCTAAGCGTATCTGCTGATTCGAATACTTCTGAGGCAGCAGCCATCTCAGTATCCAATTGAATCCAGCCTTCTTCAGATCCCCCAATCGAAAATTTTACAAACGGCTGAGATTGACTGATATTCTCAAATTGATCCACATATGGATAATAACTAATGACACCTTTTACATCACCGTGTGTGATTCGGTATTGCAAGTCTTTTTCCTTTAACATTTCCGAACTTGGAATGACAACCAAGCCCGCTTTTAATCCGGCTAAATAAACGATATATGCTTCAATGAGACGCGGCACGATGACAAGCACAACATCGCCCTTATTTAACCCATTGGTAACGAATACATTTGCGGCTTGATTTACTTTTTTCATTAATTGCTCGTATGTAACTTGCTTGGTCTCCCCAGCTTCATTCTCCCACTTCAATGCTATCCTGGTTGGTTCTTTTGCAAACTGTTCTACTTCAGAAACAAGATTATACTTTTCTGGTGCAATTAAATCTTCCCGCTTCATGCCTTCTCCCCCTTAATACTTCTCATAAACATCTCACAAAATAATTATACAAAATAATGAAAAGATTTAAAATTATTATTCAACTAAAAATATTTTTCACTATCTTGAGCATA
Organism: Neobacillus drentensis; assembly: GCF_036962765.1. GTDB lineage: Bacteria > Bacillota > Bacilli > Bacillales > Cytobacillaceae > Neobacillus > Neobacillus drentensis_C. Next base: position 114,223 of record NZ_JBALOS010000027.1, on the reverse strand, counting down.
AAAAAGAGAGCGGGGGAAACCCCACGCTCTCTGTAGCCATCGTATTTACTTTTTATTAACGGGAGAATCCGCCGCCTAATTGTTGCTCAGCCATTGCTACTAAACGTTTTGTGATTTCACCACCAACAGAACCGTTAGCGCGTGAAGTAGTGTCAGCTCCAAGATTTACACCAAATTCAGTAGCAATTTCATATTTCATTTGGTCAAGAGCTTGTTGTACACCAGGAACTACTAATTGATTAGAGTTGTTATTTGCCATGTGATATCACCTCCTTGTGAGTATAGAATGTGTAAAACTTAAAATCTTCATTCTATATTACAATTGGTAATTGTTCACAAAATGTTCGAATTTTTCCTTCTTAAAATAATTCACTAAATTCTGAGTGCTGTTTGTTATCTGCTTTGATCACAATTGTTTCTGTCTCCAGCACGGCTTCATGGATCAGTGGTTCAAAATCAAAGAAGCTTTCATAATGCTGAACCTTTTCCCTTTTTGGTTTCGTTTTTGGAGATGCAGGAACAAAGATTGTACAGCAATCCTCAAAAGGCCTGTTTGAAATTTCAAGTGTATCAATTTCCTGCGCAATTTTTATAATATCCGTTTTGTCCATTGTAATCAATGGCCGCAAAATAGGTGTATTGGATACATCATTGATTGCAAACATACTTTCGAGTGTCTGACTCGCAACCTGACCGAGGCTTTCACCTGTAATAATCGCAAGACCATCATGTTTTTTGCGGATTTCATCCGTAATCCTCAGCATCATTCTTCGTGTGGAGGTCATAGAGTAATTTTCAGGAACTTGTTCGCGAATCGTTTGCTGTATATCTGTAAATGGGACAATGTGCAAGGTCATTGAACCATATATTTCCGCCAGTTTTTTTGTCAGATCAATAACCTTTTCTTTCGATCTTTCACTTGTAAATGGCGGACTGAAGAAATGGACAGCTTCGACTTCTACTCCCCGTTTCATTGCCATATAGCCTGCAACAGGACTGTCAATCCCTCCTGAAAGCATGAGCATGGCTTTGCCGCTTGATCCAACCGGAAGTCCGCCAGCCCCTTGAATGGTTTCACATGAAAGATAAATGGCTTCCTTTCTTACTTCAATCCTTAAATTAATATCTGGATTTCTCACATCCACTTTAATTCCTGGGATATTCTGCAGTAAATAGCCGCCAATCGTATGATTGATTCCATCGGTATCCAGTTCAAACGTTTTATCCGATCTTTTAGGGGTAACTTTGAAGGTCTGCCCTTCCTTATAAAGGGAGCGGACTAATTCAAGCGAGATCTGTTTTAGTACCTCTATACTTCTTACCACCTTTATTGCAGGGCTAAACGACTGTATTCCAAAAATATTCATTAACTTATCCATAACTTCTGTGGCGTCTTCACCGTTTAATAACACATACATTCGGTCACGGCTGGACTCCATTTTAACGTTAGGAAAAGAAGCAAGCGCAATACTTACACTTTTCCTTAATTTATTGACAAATTTATTACGATTTCTGCCTTTGGTTGAGATTTCACCGTAGCGTATTAGGATTCGTTCATATTTCATCTATTTCATTACCTTTCTTAGTTGGTTTGCAGAGTCTTTAAAAGCCTCTAACGCCGTAATTGCCTCTTCCATCCGATTCTGAAATGAAAGGCTGATCCTGATGGCACTTTCAGCTAGTGATTCTGGAACTCCCATTTCAAGTAGCGTCTTACTCGGTGATTTCTTTTTTGAGGAACAAGCACTTGTAGTCGAAACAAAGATACCTTTTTGCTCAAGTGAATGAATGAACACTTCGGATTTAATCCCAGTTAATGAAAAATTTAAAATATGCGGTGCCGCATTTTTTTGGGGAGTATGAATTTGAACACCTTCAATTTCTATTAATCCTTTCCTGAGCACGCTCTGGATTTCTTTCATTCTGTCTAACCCTTCATCAGCTTTTATTAAGGTCATCCTCCATGCTTTTGCCATCGCAACAACACCAGCCACATTTTCAGTACCGCTTCTTAGTTTCCGTTCCTGATTCCCACCTGAAAATAAGGGTGCAAGTCTCGCCCCTTCACGGATAAAGATAGCCCCTGTACCTTTTAAGCCATGAAATTTATGGGCGGAAATTGAGCAAAAATCTATTCTATTTTCATACAAAGATACGGGGATTTTACCAATACTCTGGACTGCATCGACATGGAATAAAATTGTAGGATATCGTTTTAATAGGTCACCAATTTCTTTAATAGGCTGAACTGTCCCCACTTCATTATTCACATGCATGATCGAAACTAAAATGGTCTCTTTTTTTATCGCTTTTTCCAGATCAGCGACACGAATTCTACCATATTCATCAACAGGCAGGTATGTTACCTCAAAGCCCTCTTGTTCAAGTTGTTCCATTGCAGATCTTACTGATGGATGCTCAACACTCGATGTAATCAAGTGACGGCCTCTATTTTTATGCAATAAAGCAGAACCTTTTATCGCTAAATTATTTCCTTCTGTACCCCCTGAGGTAAAATAAATCTCGGAAGGCTTCACTTTTAGGAACTTGCTCACTTGTTCCCGAGCCTGTGATAACAGCTTTTCTGCTTGCGCCCCCATACTATGCAGAGAGGACGGGTTTCCATAATATTCACTAGACACCGTTACGAAAGAATCCAACACTTCTTTAAACGGTTTTGTCGTTGCACTATTATCAAAATAAATCATTTTTTACTCCTCCGAACTTCCGACCCATTCCACTTACAAAAATAAATCTTATCATAAAGATAATAAAAGGAAAAACAAAAAACCGATTCAGCTCGCAAATGCACTGATCGGTTTTTTGTTATGGCTATTTTCGCATAGATTATTGTTTTTCGTATAAGTTCATCAACCCATATAACTAGATGCTTCGTAGCTTCATTTCGTAAGAATATTTGTGAAAATTGCCTAGAAACTTAGTAAATGACTCTTATTAAGCTCCAAAAGCAACAAAGTTTAAGAAAAGAGCTCTTGTTATTTATTCGGCTGCAAATGAAGCTTTTATTTTTTTCAAAGCATCAGGATCAATCACGTCTAGTGTTGCAGCCGCTTGTTCCAGAGCCTCTTGATAATCATAGTGTCTAAATGCATCTTCTGCATCCCTTAAACCTTTAGCCACTGACGGGTATTGAGTTTTGTAACGATTCCCATATTGAATGGCCTTTTCGGCCAGCATAACATTTTCTAATAAATCTACTGTTGAATTAGTAAGTTTTTCCACTGTTAACACAGCAATTTCTAAATACTGATTTAGGGCAGAAATGTTAAGTGGCTTTTCTTCAAGTTGGTATCTCACATTTTGAATACTCTCATTGGTATCCTCAAACAAGTACTTATAATCTTCTGGTAAGCCAGGGACGTTGCTTTTCGTAACAAGCCGAACTGTCTCTCCGACCTTTTTGGTAAGTTCTTTAACTTTTTCTCTTGCTTCAAGTTCATCTTTACGAAGGGCTTGAAGTTTTAAAGAAAAATCTTCCTGACCCTCACGGATAATATCGATTTGTTCTTTAATTTGTGCCAACTCTTCACTAATGGCGGATTGTGCCATTTCGTTCAGTTTTATTTTTTCCATTAGAATTTCATAATGTTTATACACAGTGGAAAGTTCCTTTTCCAATTGTCGCTGTGTTTCAAAGTCACCTTCAGATAATTGGTAGCTTTCTTGAACATGAAGTACTTCACTTGAGAGATGACTATTTTCCTCATAAGCTGAAGCGAGCAGTTCAGTAGTAATTGTTTCGTTTTTCAAAACATAATGCTTGGCATGAACTTCTTTTTCCAATAAATCGAAGAGGATATCAATTCTATCCTTTACTTCCCTTATTCCTTCCACTGCTTCGTCAATCTTTGCTGATTCAATCAGTACTAAATTCTCAGACAGCTTTTCTTCTAATCGTTTTAGTTCTTGTTCCACATTAATATGTTCTAAATAATATTCTTGACCAGACATTTCACGATACCCATCAAGGATATCGGAAAGCTGATTTGGAAGAAGCGATTGACATTCAATTAATAGCTGTGGGATTAAGTCCATATCTTTCTTAATGGTTCCAAGCTGACTGTGAATCATCAACACTACTTCACGAGCTTCAAGATAATTACCTTGTTCAGTTTTTTCATCAAACTCCTGATATTTTTGCGATACAGCATTAAGTTGTTCCTCTAACGACTTTTCTGAATTTCCAAAACTGTGCCGATGGGCTAGTAACATTTTTTTTGATTCTCGATACTGCTCTTTTAATTCTTCAATTTCGACTCGGTTCTTTTCCTCGCTGCCAACCAATTCATGTAATTCTTCTAAAATACTTTTTATTTGATCTTCTGTATCTTGTAACTTCCCAGCAATCGCCAACTGGACACCTTTGGCTTTATTAAAGCGGTACCGATCTATGTACTCTTCTGCATCAAAAAGCATTTCCTCTAAATCGGGAAGTTGCACCGTAACTACTTCGTCCCACTGATTTCTCCAACGTTCAAAAAGCTCTTCAGTTTGTCCTGTCATATTAAGCAGCTTAACCTTTGACATTTCATCCAGTACTGGACGATTCATTAAATCGATTTTCCAGGCTTCCAATCGATCCATTTCCTTAAAGTACTTTTTCTTTATTAAATATCCCACTACAAATAAGGCTAGTATTAGGATAAAAAATCCAATGAAATATTCCACAAGTAAGCCCCCTATTTCCAAAAACATTCTATCAAAATGCAGTTATCATACATCTATTTTAAATAAATCTCTTAATGTTCTGTTCAATGCTATTATGATACCATGTAAACGACATTTTTTGACTATTATTTTCATTTTTTTTGTAAATTAAATGAAAACCCGCCAAATGGAGCAATCGGTCGGAAACAGTTAAGCTGTTAGTTATCTAAAAAAGGAAAACAAACAATTGGTCCGAATTTCCATCACCCTCTAAACAAGGCTATGTAAAAACCTATTGTTGATTTTGGCACCCTGTTGGTCTAATTCCTGGAGCGAAGACTCCTGCGGGAG
>NZ_JBALOS010000027.1:108376-109163 GCF_036962765.1 Neobacillus drentensis | reverse complement strand
TCAACAGGCAAGTTTAAAAGAGCCATAAACAAAAAAAAATAGCGTTTCCCGCTATTTGACAACTGCACCTATTTTCATTGGCACATCTGAACATAAAGTTTTATCAATCCACAAATTTATATCTTTTAAATATTTCTGCTCGAAAAATGGTTCATTTGGAAAGACGTACAAAACTTCCCTCATATAATGAGTATTCATAAATGGCATCATTAGTAATCCTTTTAACTGAATGATTAAATAGGGAATTGAATGGGGACGAAATTCATTCCATTCAAAACCTCTTTCAAAGATTAATTGGAAATAGTATTTTTCTTTGAGTAAGTAGGTTGACATAATCTCCCTTACTATTTGCGAGTCCATCGACATCTCTCGGTAGACAAGACTGGCCAATTTACTATTTTCACATTGGTAGTGTAGTAAATCCGCGACGATTCGTTTTAAACATTCCTTTGCTCCCTTTTCAATGGATGCATAGGCTTCTTCCATTTTACTAATATACTGTTCAAAAAAATGCGTAAAGCAATATTCTAATAGACCTGGTTTGTTTTCGAAATGGTAGGCAATTGTTGCTGTGTTTACGTTTGCCAGTCGGGCGATATCCCTTATCGAAGTTCCCGTGTATCCATTGGACTTAAACAATGTGATAGCAGCCTTAACAATTGCTTCTTTAGCATTTTTCTTCATATATTATCCCCTTTCTGGAATAACCTATAATCCCCTTACATAAGGATTCTTTGTTTCACGACAGATTCCTTTATAAAAATGTCGACAAAGTCTGCTTATATTC
>NZ_JBALOS010000027.1:95006-108354 GCF_036962765.1 Neobacillus drentensis | reverse complement strand
AAAATTATAATCTTGTCATAAAGCAACTGCATGCTCTTATTCATGATGAGAACAATCAAATTGCCAATCTCAGTAATGCCAGTGCCCTGCTAAACCAATTACTTGACCGCATAAACTGGGTTGGATACTATTTAATGGATACAAATCAACAATTAGTATTAGGCCCATTCCAAGGTCTTCCTGCATGTGTCCGAATCCCGGTTGGTAAAGGTGTGTGCGGAACATCTGCCTTAAAAAAAGAAACAGTTCTTGTTCCTGATGTTCATCAGTTTCCTGGTCATATTGCATGCGATGCAGCTTCCCAGTCAGAGATTGTTGTTCCAATGGTCAAAGATGGACAGCTTATTGGAGTTCTTGATATTGATTCTCCTGAAAAGAACCGCTTTGATACGTTAGATCAACAAAAACTGGAAGAATTTGTAGCTGTTTTAGTTCAGCATGTATAGAAGAGAGCACAGAGGAAATTTCCCCTGTGCTCTTTTTATTTTGGAACTGTTAAACTTGCTTGTTGATTGGAGAGAAAGAAGCTTCGCTTTCCGTGGGCAGTCCGGGAGCCTCATCGGCGCTTAGCGTCTGCGGGGTCTCAAAAGACAAGCTTTTCCCGAAGAAGTCTCACTGTATTCGTTCCAATCAATAAAGTGAATAAATCAACAATGTCCTTTGTCATAGCCTTATTTTAAATCCTTTCCAGTGCCTGTTCGAGGTCTTCTTGGATATCCTCCCATGCTTCTAAACCAACAGATAGCCGCAGCAGCGTATTAGCAATCCCCATTTTTCTTCTCTCCTCCACTGGTACCACAGCATGGGTCATCGTTGCAGGATGTTGTATTAACGTCTCGGCGTCACCGAGACTAACTGCGATTTTAATTAATTGTAATTGATTTATTAACTGTTGTGCCGTTTCTTTTGTACCTTTTATAGTGAACGAAATAAGTCCGCCAGGTTGTTTCATTTGTTTTTTTGCGATTGAATAATCTTGATGTTCCCGATTGCCGGGAAAATAAATCGATTCGATTTTCGGATGCCTTTTCAAAAATTCAAACAGTTTAATGGTGTTCTCACAGTGGCGGTCCATGCGTACTGGCAGTGTTTTCAACCCTCTTAATAGAAGCCATGCATCAAAAGGAGAGATCACCCCACCGATGTCTTTTTGGGTGGTCCTTGACACTTGTCTAATAAACTCCTTCTTTCCAATGATAAGCCCGGCAATAACATCCCCATGTCCGCAGATATATTTTGTTGCACTATGAATGACAACATCACAACCAAGAGTAAGAGGGGTTTGTAAATATGGGGAACAAAATGTGTTATCAACAACAACGGGAATCCCCTTTTTATTCGCTATCATTGCCACCATTTCCAAATCTACCAGCTTCATTGTAGGGTTTATTGGCGTTTCAATATAGATACATGAGGTGTTTGGTCGGATTTCTTGATCTAATGCTTCCTTTGAATTCATTAAAGAAAAGTCGTGATCAATTCCATATTTCTCTTTTAATAACTCTAACAACCCAAATGTACAACCATATACTCCTTGCGAGCAAAGGATATGGTCCCCTGTTTTTGTTAAGGCCACTAACACTGCACTGACGGCAGCCATTCCTGACGAAAACGCTAAGCCTGCTTCACCTTGTTCAAGGACTGCCATCCGTTCTTCCAATATTTTCACCGTTGGATTTCCTAAGCGTGAATAAATAAATCCCTCTTCCTGACTTGCAAACCTTCTTTCTCCTTGTTCCGCACTTGAAAAAGTAAACGTGGATGTTTGATATAACGGGGGAACTAAACTATCTTGATGTTCATCTGTCCGGTAGCCTGAATGAATAACTTCCGTTTCAAACCGTGATTTCTTTTTCCCCATTTTGGACTCCTTTCTGCTTGAAAACGTTTTCATTTATTCGTATATATTATGTTGGTTAGGTAAATATCGTTAGGGCACCATAAATGAGTGCCCTCCTCTTAACCAACCCTTATTTTTTGCTCTTGAATGACGACTTTGTTCTTCCCAGTCTCTTTTGCAATATACAGCGCTTCATCTGCTCGTTTAAATAAGAAGTTGTATGCATCAAGCCGTTGCTTGTTCCAATATGAAACCCCACATGATACTGTAACATGTGGATCCGAAGATTCGGATATTTTTTTCACTATTCTTTCAGCAACAGCTGCACCTTTGTCTAAGGGGACACCAGGAAGATAAAGTGCTAACTCTTCTCCACCCCAGCGGGCTCCGATATCTTCTCCTCGGATATTTCTTTTGATAAGGTTTGCTACCTGAACAAGAACTTTATCTCCCACCTGGTGACCGTATGTATCATTTAATTCTTTAAAATTATCAATATCCAGGAGGATAAAGGTACCTTCTTCTGACTCTTTCATAGACCGCTGAATCTTTTCATCCAAAAATTTGCGTGAATGGAGTTTCGTAAGATGATCTGTAATAATCATATGCTCTAACTCTTCTCTGAGCATGGAATTTGTTAGTGCAAGTGATGAATGATGGATAAGAGACTGAAGGAGTTTAAATGTATCAAAGGAAAAGAAATATGGCTTTTGATGCATCACAATGGAAAAACCTTTTAGTTTTTCGCTATGAATCATTGGAATCGCCAGAATCGAATGAAATCTAGGATTTTTTATATTGTTGAGGTTGCAATCTCCAATAAACAAAGGATTTTTCTCCAATTCAATCTTTCCACTTAAATAATCAATATAAATTTGGGCTTGTTGCGTATAAAAGTAGGGTGTTGAGCCTGGGAGTATTTTTACCTCAGCATGTTCGTTTGTGAATAAGAAAAACCCAACTTCTTGTGCATGGATGGAAGAAATAATTTGTTCGGACATATATGTCATCGTATCAACTAAACGCAGATTTGAATTTAAGCAATGAGAAGTTTCGTTTATTAATTGCAAATTGGAGATTTCTTGCTTTGATTGTTGATAGAGATGGGCATTTTCCAATGAACTCCCTGCAGCACTTGCCAGTAATTGAAGAAATTCTAGCTCATATTCAGGGAATTCAGTCGCTGGAGTTGTGATTATTTGCAAGACCCCACAGGTTACTTGTTTCCCTTTTAGGGGTGCATATATAATGGTATGGTTAATAGCAGAAGTAATGTATTCAAATTGAAGCTCCCCTGATACATAGGCTTTAATGGCTGCAATATTTTCACTATCATATTCAAGGTCAATAATCGGGAGATCATTGTGGCTGTATGTATCCTGTGAAAGCAATAAGGAAAACGAGAAGTCAGGATAAAACTCCTTTAGTTTTACACATAATTCTCCCAACAGGGTCTCTACATCCAGAAATGAATGAAGTGATTCTGTAATCTGTATTAACTGTTTAAATCTGTTTATTTGCCATTCTAAATCAATTTCGAGAATATCCATTAAGGTTTCACCCGATCTAATTCCATATATATACATAGTACCCTAATTATAGTTAATTTTCAGACACTTTGGCGATATTTATTTGAATAATTTATTAACATTATGAAATAATCTTTCCGACAAAAAATTCACGCGTCACTACTTCTAGAAATTATTCTTGACTTTCTTAGTATAAAAATTATATAATACTCTTTGTGTAAAATATTGCAGCCTATTGTGTTCACTTTGAATTGTCTCATTTTATTCCTCATAAAGGTAGATAGCCTTTAAATGATGGTGTATCTTGTAACCCTTAGCTGCTAGGGCGAAGGTGCATGAAAATAAAATGGCTGTCAAAGAGTCTCATAACGGTTTTTATTTTACCAAAATAAAAACACTAAGGAGGAGTCATTCATGGCTCGTTATACTGGCTCTAGCTGGAAAATTTCCCGTCGTCTTGGAATCTCTCTAAGCGGCACAGGTAAAGAATTAGAAAAGCGTCCTTACGCTCCTGGACAACATGGTCCAAACCAACGCAAAAAGCTTTCTGAATACGGATTACAATTACAAGAGAAGCAAAAGCTTCGTCACATGTATGGTGTAACTGAGCGTCAATTCCGTAATCTTTTTGATAAAGCTGGCAAATTAAGCGGCGTACACGGTGAAAATTTCATGGTTCTTCTTGAATCACGTCTTGATAATGTTGTTTACCGTTTAGGTCTTGCTCGCACTCGTCGTGCAGCACGTCAATTAGTTAACCATGGCCACATCTTAGTTAACGGTTCACGCGTTGATATCCCATCATTTCGCGTAACTGCTGGTCAAACAATCAGCGTTCGTGAAAAATCACGTAACCTTGATGTTGTCAAAGAATCAATCGAAGTAAATAACTTCGTTCCTGATTATTTAACTTTTGATGCTGACAAATTAGAAGGTACTTTCACTCGTTTACCAGAGCGTTCTGAATTACCTGCTGAAATTAACGAAACACTAATCGTCGAGTTCTACTCACGTTAATTGATTTGCTTATTAAATAGCAATCACAAAAGCCCTAGAAACTGCGTTATATCAACGTTTCTAGGGCTTTTTATTTTTACTCTGCTTAGTAGAATATTGTATTCTCCCCCAAAGAAAAAGGCTTTGGTAATATCATGACTTTAATATCTATGTTCTAAATATTATAAGGTACATAAAAAAAGACCGTAAATCTTTCATGGATCAACATCTTCTTTAGTTCGTTTGATTTGGAGCAAAAGAAAAAGCACCACATTGGGTGCTTCCAAATGTTTTTATTCCACTGACAAAGAAACAGTTAAATAACCTAAATGGTTTAGACAAAAAAACCAACAGAAAAATACTCTGTTGGCTTTTTTTGTTTCTCCATGGAAAATTAGTATTTATTTAGCTCCTTAATCGGAGTTTGAATGATGACTGGATCCTTTTTAGGATCCAACCATTTCAAGATGTTGACAACATTCGTTTGAGTAGTTGAGGTACATCCCAGTGTATAGCCACTTCCAATGTGGAAGAAGATCGCACTACCTTTATACGGAGTTCGCTGTGTATTGTAGTTGATAACGAAACCATAGGTATAAGCTGCGATATTCATGTTTTCAGCACTCTTCCACTGCCCTTGTGTTTTACTTCTTGATTGCCAACTGTTGTAAAGTTTTGAAGTTGGATCATCTACCCAAACATCATCGCTTGTGATTTTTCTATATGTCATTTTGGTTCCTGGATTTCCATAACGTCCAAATGCGGTTCCAAATGTAAACTTCCCAATTGGAGACTTTTTACCGCCTTCACGCATACTTGCGGCAGTGGCAAATCCATATTTACCAATATGGCCTGTTGTGGTTAAAACAGGAACCCATTTGCCTTGGGAATTCCTCTCAAATGTACGAATTTTAGCATTAGAGGTATTGTAGCCATTAGAAGTGACAAGAATTAACTGTTTGTTGCTTCCTACTGTCTTTAAACCTTCCGCCAAATTCTTAGGCGGTGTAGGGGCAGCGGGTTTTTTAGTCGTTAGGTATTGATTGGATGCCCAACCTGTTTTACCACCAACAGTTACTCTATCCCAAGAACCTTTAGTTTGTGAAACTGTTACAGCTTGGTTTTTCTTAACAGTTGTTACCACTTTGTAGGTCGTTCCCGGACCAGTTCTGACATTCAATGCAGTCGCTGTGACATATTTTGTTACGCTTGTCGCAGCATGAACCGGTTTAACCACATGAAATCCTGTAAATAAAACAAACATTGCAACAAAGATTGCAAATCCCTTTTTAAACATCTACTTTCATTCTCCATTCTAGTCATTGTAACTTATTTATTTTTTATTATAGAACGATTATATCATTCTATTTCAATAGGAATTAAAGCAGTAGGTGAAATAATTGTTTAACTTCTCACGCTTCATTTCGAATGCTAACGGCATGAATAAGTCCGGCTGCCATTTTAATTTACCTCGGTCTCGTATTGCCATTTCGGTCACCTCCCTGGTTTTATCATCCTTATTATACACAAACAAACGTTCTGTATCACGCAAAAATAAAATCCCTGGTTAGGCTTCAAGAACTGCTCTTCCTCAACTCATGCACCCTTTAGCTTAAGTGAAACTCTTTACAATTCAGCTGTTACACAAATTTTAACACTAAATAATGAAAGACAAATCACAAGGATTTCTTGGGAACTAGCGCCGTTCCATATTTCTGTTTTGTACATACTTTGGAATTACGATGGAAAGGTGGCCCTTTACATGGCAGAGGGTGCATACGGAGCTAGCTTTGCACTAATCATTGTATTGTTTATACTTCTTGTCATCGATGGAGCAACTTGGTGTTAAAAGATTCCAATAATGGCTGGTGGCGTGAAAAACAACACAACAGTCCAATCCATATTTTGTAATTCTGTTTAAATGGAAAAAATAAGATAAATTAAAAGGGGTTAAGTACATGATTCACGTTTTATTTGTATGTCTGGGGAATATTTGCCGTTCACCGATGGCTGAAGCTTTGTTTCGCGACTTAATCAAAAAAGAAAATTTGACTAACAAAATTGCAGTTGATTCCGCTGCAACCAGTTCATGGCAAATCGGCTTCCCTCCGCACGAGGGAACTCTTAATATTCTAAAGAAATACAATATCTCTTGTACTGGGCTTGTAGGTCGCCAACTAAAGAAAGAAGACAATTGGAAGTTTGACTATATTATCGGTATGGACGAAAGCAACATAAAAAATATTTATAGGATAATCGGCAAGCCAAATCATCCAAAGATCATTAGGCTGCTCGACCTGACCAAATACAGGAAAGATGTCCCCGATCCATTTTTCACAGGTGATTTTGATGAAACCTATCGTCTTGTTTCAACGGGCTGCCGGGCATTAATCAAGAAAATACGCAGCGAACAAAACTTATAACAACAAGGTATCCATCTTAATCCGATGATCAAAACAGTTTTTATTTCACTAAACCCATTTTTTGAAATTGTAAAATACGGTTACTAAACAAAAATTTCAACAACACCTGTGCGATAACGTAGTGGTCGCTGTTATCGGAGCTACAATTTCTGCCGAAGTCAGTGATGTTTTCCTTATCCGATTTCGGAGATTAAGATGTTAGATGTACTTGATGCAACTTTTCAATCTGATGTTGATATAGTTATGACTAAGGGAACGTCATCTTCCCAAGTGTGCAAGGGCTTTATCGATACTTTTAAGGATGATCAATTATATTTATAACCATGTTGGCTGAACACCCGTTAGCCATCTATGAAGCGCAAAATCAGTGCTTCACCACAGAGAATGAAAATATAGTGAACTGTCCATACTGGTTCTTAATCCAGTCAATCCAATCCAGAGATCAATGAATTGTGGCTCTCTCCATTTTTTTAAACGAATGAGAAGGGTCTTCTTTGGTATTGTCTTTTTTCGAAGTTAGAGAAGTTTATTTTCATGGCAGTTTAATAACAAAAGCTACCAAAAAGGCAGCTCTTTGTAAAATATCTTTTTTATGAAGTTTTAATTGAAATCTTTTTGGTATAGTCTGAAAGCACTTATTGCTTTGGGCATTATCGCATTTATTATTAAATAGTAACAAATAAGAATTTTCATTTTATAAATATCAATTACTTTTTCACTGAATACTTGTGAATGAAATTACTTAAACAGCCGGTGGCGTTTATGGATTGCTTGTGATTATTTTCTTCATGACATTCGTGGTTAAGAAAAAATTCTTTAAAACATCTATTACTGCAAACATTTAAAAGGGCCGTCCTGGCCCTTTTTTGTTTTTCCCAAGAGGGTACTTGTTTGAACGAGAGCAATCTACCTATGTGATAGTCTGCCTTTTGACTCCATTTGTAAAGCATAGAGGAATTTTTTGATGTCGATTCGGGTAGTTGCGGTGTGGCTTTTTCCTTCCAATTCGAGCATTTTCATTCTTACTTGGGTGTAGTCGAACAATTTGGATGAGTAGTATTCAAATGTTGGGTTGGCATAATCGGTTAATCCCAGTGAAGCAAGATGCTCGAGCACCTGTTGGAGGATACGGCGGATCCGTTGTTCCACAGCCTTGGCTTCTTTTCTTATTTCCTCGGAAGAGACGGACGAACCAAGCCGCTTTTTGGCCGCCTGCTCATACAGATCCTTCAAAGGCAGGAGCTCCCGATTTCCCACCATGTCCCATTGATGTAAAATTTCTAGAAGATCCAACAAATCCTTTTCACCGTTTTTGCCAACAATCCCAAGTTCAAGCAGGATGCTTTTGGCAGAGGACGGAAACAAAGGTTGTTTACTTGGGAGAGTGTTCTCAAACAGCCGTTTTTTTGTATTGTGCGTAGTTAAAAAACTTAATGACTTTTGAATGTTATGAAGTGATTTTTCCAGTAACAGATAGTCACTTACTTTCTTAATGACACTTACCACCTCAAGCCGGTTAATCGGCTTTGTGATATAATGCTCGACACCTAGGGAATACGCTTCGCTAATCATATCCTTCGTTTCGACTTGGGAGATCATGATGATTTTTCCCCGAAAGGAGGGAGCAATTTCTCTGACTGTCTCAATCCCGTCCCTGATGGGCATGAGCAGGTCAATCATTAGAATATCAACTCCCTGTACATCGAGGGTATGGGCATCTACTTCAGCCCCGTCGGCTGCCTCCCCCATCACCGAACCCAATCCCTCTTCTTCAATAATATTGGATAACATCCCTCTGATAGTGGGGGTATCATCGACAATAAAAAATTTCACCGTAAATCACCCCTTTTTCATTAAATTTACAACCGGAAGCTGAACTTCAAAGGTTGTTCCTTTTTCTTTTGAAGACTCAATCAGGTTAATTTTGCCATCAAGATTTTCAATGACACTTTTTGTGTAGGATAAACCAATTCCATTAGAAGCGATTCCGGCTTGGTCAAATTTCGTCGTAAAGCCTGGTTCAAAAATATACGCTTTGTTTTTTTTAGAAATCCCGTTTCCATTATCCTTTATCGTTATTTTGACTAGGTCTTGAACCTTTTCAACCGTTACCACAATCTGTCCCTCCTGATGGATGGCTTCCACAGCATTGGCGACAAGATTATTGATTAGGGAAAGGAGGATAAAAGTGCGGTACTCCGGATGTTCACCGGAAATTCTTACCTGGAAACCAATCGTTTTCCCGAGCAACTCACTATAATTTTTATTCGAGATGGTTGCAACAGAAATGATTTCCTGAATGTTCATAAAATCATCTAATTTTTCTTTGGCCATTAATTTGGACAAACCGGCATATATACGTTGATTATCTTTTTTAATCTCGTGTAATTCCCCGGCGATTTTCAGCATCGCTTGCGCTTGTTTCTGATTGTTTAGAGCTTTTAAATCACGATAAATGGCATAGCAGGCGCTGGTTAACTTCTCCGCATCTCTCGCTGATTTTTCCAATTGAAACATTTCTACATGCAAATTTGAGACTAATAGTAAAACCTCTTCGGTCCGCTTTTTTTGCTGCTCTTCAGCCAACCTAGTTTCCCGCACTAAGATGGTATTGAAAAAACCGAGGACAAAGAAGCTGCGGATGATCGCTACCCCTATAATAATCAAGAAGCTCGAGGTTGTCATTTTCATATCGGTTGTAAAATGGCGAATGGTCATTTCGGTAACATTCCCCATGATTTCGAGCACCATGCCAAGCAGACCAATGAGTAGCGGCCGATGATACAATTTCTTCACCTTGAAAATATGGAAAAACATGCCGAAGACCATGTAATAAAAAAACACGGGAAAATGGTTAGGGAAATCGAATGAGCCAACCTGTACCTTGTCCAGAATAATCCGAAAACAAACAACCGCACTTCCCGTTAAAAAGCCGGCTAAAATGGGATGGATTTTTCGTGACCATAACAAAATGAAGAAGAATACAGTTGTACTCATGCTGAATCTTAAATCAGCACCGCTTAAGGGGTAAAACTTTAATTCTCCAGTAATGGGCACAGCAATCATCATAAATAAATACGCTAATAATTTATCGCGAATACAATCACTCCCTTTCTATCGTAAAAAAAATATTATAAATTGTAAAAATATTTTTAATCATTTTTGTAGTTTTTTGTAGTTTATCGTAGTACTGCAGGTATGATGTAAATGTGGAAACGTTTACAAACTATATTCTACTATAATAGTATCAAAAAACTTATCGATGGGAGAGAAGTGAGTGAAAAAAATTAGTTTAGCATGGCAAATTTTTATTGGTTTAATTCTTGGGATTATTGTGGGTGCAATTTTTTTCGGAAATCCGCATGTTGAGCAATTTTTACAGCCGATTGGAAACATCTTTTTACGATTAATTAAAATGATTGTCGTGCCGATTGTTATTTCATGCCTTGTTGTCGGTGTGGCCGGTACGGGCGATATGAAATCGTTAGGGAAGCTCGGCGGAAAAACGCTACTTTATTTTGAAATTATTACAACGATTGCAATCGTTGTTGGTTTGTTAATCGCCAATGTTTTCCATCCTGGTACAGGCGTGGACCGTTCACAACTCGTTAAAGCGGACATCAGCTCCTATGTAACGACTGAAAAAGCAACGGAGTCACACTCCAAAATTGATACATTTGTGAATATCGTACCGACTAATGTTGTGCAGGCGTTCGCAAATGGGGACATGTTGGCAATTATTTTCTTCTCCGTAATGTTTGGACTTGGCGTTGCGGCAATCGGTGAAAAAGGCAAGCCGATTATCGCGTTTTTTAGGGGTACTGCTGATGCGATGTTCTTTGTAACCAATCAGATTATGAAGGTTGCTCCATTTGGAGTGTTTGCCTTAATTGGGGTTACGGTTTCGAAATTTGGGCTGGAATCATTAATACCGCTCGGAAAATTGGTTGTTACCGTTTATGGCGCAATGATATTCTTTATTATTGTGGTCCTAGGCATTGTTGCGAAAATAGCCGGCTATAATATTTTCAAGCTATTAGCTTACCTGAAAGACGAATTAATTTTAGGGTATTCCACAGCAAGTTCGGAAACCGTCCTTCCGAAAATTATGGAAAAAATGGAGCGAATCGGCTGTCCGAAAGGAATTACTTCATTCGTGATTCCGACTGGCTATTCCTTTAATCTCGATGGTTCAACCTTGTATCAGGCGATTGCAGCACTGTTCATCGCGCAAATGTATGGCATTCATATGAGCATTGGACATCAGATTACATTAGTCCTTATTTTAATGGTTACCTCAAAAGGGATTGCAGGTGTCCCTGGTGTTTCAATTGTCGTCCTGCTTTCAACCTTAGGAAGTGTCGGTGTTCCAGTCGAGGGCTTAGCGTTTATTTTAGGCGTAGACAGGCTGCTGGACATGGCCCGTACATGTGTAAACATTGTTGGCAACTCACTAGCTGCTATCGTTATCACAAAATGGGAAGGTCATAAAGTCAAAGAACACCCCGAAGAACAAGCTGCATAAGCGATCATACTGGAAAAGGCACAACTAGTGGATAATAGCTAGTTGTGCCTTTTTGGTTTTTATAGACAATATTCTAGAGATGGAGCAGAAAGTGTCTAAAAAACTGCATTTTAAAGACAGAAATACCACGCCAAGGACTGGGTCTTTTTCTATCGTCGATTGACCCATTGGATTGATTTCCGATATAAATACGCTAGTATGATATAAATAACGATAACAATAGCGGCAGTCCAAAGTCTTTCTTGTAAAACACCGTCTGCAAAGAACACAGGACCTAATCCGAAAAATGTCACTAATGCGATGAGAATGATATATATGAAGTGTAGTAAAAATTTCACTTGATTCACCCCCAGACAGCTATTTCCTTTGTATATTAGACGAATACATTTAACACGTTGTTACAAGGATTCTGTTGCAGCCAAAAAAAGGGCTTTGAACTCCAAAGCCCTTCTCCTATTAGTATTTGATTAATGTGTACTTCTTTTTACCTCTTCTAATAATCGTAAATTGTCCTTCGATCCGATCTGTATCCGCTAGTGCGTAAGCGGTATCTGTGATTTTTTCGCCATTAACAGTGACTGCTCCATTAGCAATATCTTCACGTGCTTGACGCTTGGATGGAGAAATTTTCGCCGCAACTAAAAGATCGACCAAATTCTCCTCATTTTGTGAAGTATACGCTGGTACATCTTTAAAGCCCTGCTCGATTTCCGAAGCTGAAAGGCTTCTTACATCCCCGCTAAATAACGCCTGAGAAATTTTAATTGCCTGTTGTAAGGAATCTTCACCGTGAATCAAACGAGTCAGTTCTTCTGCTAATACCTTTTGGGCCTTACGAAGATGCGGTTCTTCCTGAACAGCTTTTTCTAATTGTTCGATCTCCTCGTGCGCTAAGAAAGTGAAAATCTTCAAGTATTTAACGACATCAGCATCAGCGGTATTAATCCAGAATTGGTAGAATTCGTAAGGTGTTGTTTTTTCAGGATCTAACCAAACCGCTCCACTTTCTGTTTTTCCGAACTTTGTACCGTCTGCTTTTGTAACAAGCGGAATGGTTAACCCATATGCCTTCGAGCCTTCTGGCTGTACTTTGCGGATTAATTCCAACCCTGAGGTTATGTTCCCCCACTGATCACTTCCACCAATTTGCAATTTACAATTGTGATGCTCATATAAATGCAGGAAATCCATCGCTTGTAAAATGGTGTAGGTGAATTCAGTGAATGAAATACCTGTCTCAAGCCTTGATGCAATCGTATCCTTTGCAAGCATATAGTTGACACCGATATGTTTTCCAATGTCACGCAAGAAGGTAACGACATCCATTGACCCTGCCCAATCATAGTTATTAACCATGACTGCCCCATTTTTGCCTTCAAATTCGAAAATAGATTCTAGCTGTTTCTTGATACCTGCTACATTATCTTGAACAGTTTCAAGTGTTAACAGCTTTCGTTCTTCACTTTTTCCACTTGGATCGCCAATTAAGCCTGTCGCTCCACCGACTAGTACAATCGGACGGTGCCCGTGCTGTTGAAATCTCCTTAATGTTAAAAACGGCAGTAAATGGCCGATATGCATACTATCAGCAGTAGGGTCAACACCGCAATATAATGAAATTTGTTCCTTACTTAATGAATCCTTCAAACCTTCTTCATCGGTTTGTTGATAGATGATTCCTCTCCACGCTAAATCCTGTAATAAATCCATTCATATTCCCTCCAATTTGGTCAAAAAATAAAAACGCCCCTGCAAAAATGCAGGGACGTAAATTTACGCGGTACCACCCAGCTTGAGGAAAATTCCTCCAACTCAAAAAATTAACGGTTTATGCCGTTCTCCGCTACTTTTAATTCATTTTCACAGAGAAAGCTCAGGGGAGTAATTCATTCTTCTATATGTATCAGCTTGCACCACCGCTGACTCTCTACAAACAGGGATAGAAGAACTACAGTTGGTTCCCTTCACAGCTTTTTATTAAAGGCTATTTTCGCATTGATTGTTGTTTTTCGTATTAGTTTATCAACCCGTTTAA
>NZ_JBALOS010000027.1:91882-94929 GCF_036962765.1 Neobacillus drentensis | reverse complement strand
AAAGAGCCTTATTAAATTAATGTATAGCTTTTTTTACCATATATCCAGCTCCTTGTCAAACACAACTGGAAATTTCAGATAAATGTAGAACTTTGTCAGTTTTTATACCTTTGTTATGCTATAATGGACTTGATTTTAGATGAGGTGATACTATAGATGGTTGATAAATTACAAGCATGGATCGAAAAAGCAAAATCCGTACTGAACATATTTACCCATAAACGAACAGTTAAACGTGCACGAATCACATATCAAGTTGTATGGAACTTATTTCTACTTGTATTAACAGTCGTCATTCTAGGCGGATCATTTGCGACAGGAGTGGGTGCTGGTTACTTTGCCTCACTCGTAAAAGATGAACCTGTCCGTTCCTATGATAGCATGAAAAAAGATATCTATAACTATACAGAAACATCTGAATTATATTTTGCAGATAATAAATATCTTGGTAAACTCCATACTGACCTAGAACGGGAAGAAGTAAAACTAGATGATGTATCCGGTGATCTAGTGAACGCCGTTGTTGCAACAGAAGACGAATATTTTTACAAGCATAAAGGTGTGGTCCCAAAAGCAGTATTTCGTGCTATCTTCCAAGAAGTGACAAACTCTGCAGTTCAATCAGGCGGAAGTACACTTACTCAACAATTAATTAAAAATCAAATTTTAACAAATGAAGTTTCTTTTCAAAGGAAAGCAAGTGAAATATTACTTGCCCTTCGATTAGAGAAATTTTTTGATAAAAAGGAAATTTTGGAAGCATATCTGAACGTATCTACACTTGGTAGAAATTCGTCTGGTCGAAATATTGCCGGTGTCCAAGCGGCGGCAAAAGGAATCTTTGGTAAAAAGGCGAGTGAATTAACACTTCCACAAGCAGCCTTCATTGCAGGATTACCTCAGAGCCCATTCGGATATACTCCTTTTACAAGAGAAGGTACAATCAAAGAACCAAATTATCTTGAACCAGGTCTTACACGAATGAAAACCGTCCTTAAGAGAATGTTTGACGGTGGCTATATTAATCAAAAACAATATGCGGAGGCCTCTGCCTACGATATTAAAAAGGATTTTATTAAGCCGGTTGCAAACCCTCTCGAAAAATACCCTTGGCTAACAGTTGAAATAGAAAAGCGTTCTATTGAAGTTTTGACTACTGTCTTAGCTAAAGATGACGGGATTACTGAGAAACAGTTAAAAACTGATGATAATCTAGCTTATAAGTATCAAATCCAAGCTAGAAATGCTTTGCGTCAAAATGGGTACAAAATTCATTCGACGATTGACAAAAAAATATATGATGCCATGCAAAAGGTAAAGGATAACTATCAATATTACGGACCTGATAAACCACAGGAAAAGAAGGATCCTGAAACTGGAGAAATCAAAACAGTTATGGAACCGGCCGAGGTTGGGGCGGAACTGATCGAGAACAAGACTGGAAAGATTATCAGTTTTGTCGCTGGAAGGAATTATGATGATCAACAGCTTAATCACGCAACCAGTGCCATCAGGCAAAACGGTTCAACCATGAAACCGCTTCTAGTGTACGCACCAGCGATTGAGTTAGGAAAAGCAGCTCCAGGCACGCCGCTGCCAAACGTAGCGTTAAGTCTAAATCCCGGCAGTAGTGCACCTTGGCCGCAAAACTATGACTATCGCTACAGCGGGCTGGTTTCTGCAAGATATGCTCTGGCAAAATCCTATAACGTACCAGCTGTTAAACTTTACAAGAGTATCGTTGATCAAAGGCCTGCCAAGTATCTTGAAAAAATGGGATTTACCTCATTAAGAAAAGACGATTATACAAATCTAGCTACTTCCATTGGTTCAATGACTAATGGGGTAACAATTGAAGAAAATACAAACGCATTTAGTACCTTTGCTAATGAAGGAAAATTTATTGATGCCTATATGATAGATAAAATTGTTGATAAAAATGGCAAAGTCATCTATCAGCATCAAGTAAAGCCAGTTAAAGTTTTTAAACCACAAACAGCTTATTTAACCATTGATATGATGCGAGACGTTGTTAAAATGGGGACTGCAGCTGGAGTTAGAAGCCAATTAAACTTTAGTGCCGACTGGGCTGGAAAAACAGGAACAGGAAATCAATATATTGACTCCTGGTTCGTAGCTTCAAACCCTAATGTCACCTTTGGTCTTTGGAGAGGGTATGATACACCAAAATCGCTCCAGACATCAGGAATGTCTTATAGTGCACGGACCAATAACTTATGGGCAAAGTTAATGAACGCCGCATATAAAATTAAACCGGATCTAATTGCCCCAAAGAAATCATTTAAAATGCCAAAGGGAATCGTGAAACGCTCTTATTGTGCTGTTTCAGGAATGCTTCCATCAGCGGCTTGTTCAAATGCTGGTTTAATTGAAAGTGATTACTTTAATGTCAATAATGTACCAACTAAAGTGGATGATAGCTTAATTGAAGGAAGCTATGTGACGGTAGGCGACAGAAAATATTTGGCCTTAGATTCCACGCCAAAAGAGTTTTCCCAATTTGGCCTAATCTTGAATCCAGATTTTATTAAACGAATAGTTGGAAGTAATTTCCATAATTACAGTCAACTGATTCCACAGAAGGATCGATGGGGGAAAGTTCTAGTTTCTACCGCTAAAATGTTTGATAACGGAAAGAATCCTGATAGTGTTAGCTTAAAAGCAAAAGGAAACACCTTAACCTGGTCAGCATCAGCGGATAATGATGTTGTCGGTTACCGCATCTATCAAGGCGCTAATAAAGTAGGCAGTGTGGTTAATGGTTCTAAACGATCATTAAAAGTCGGTACGGGTTCCTATTATGTAACGGCAGTTGATATTGCCGGCAAGGAGTCAGCCCCATCGAATCTTGTCGATGCTGGGGTCATCTTACCAACAGATCCAACTATACCAGTTGTACCAAATGACCCAAATGTTCCATCTCAACCAACTGTACCGACCGATCCTACAACAACCCCATAACCAAAAACCCTCATCGAAATCTAATGTTTCGGTGAGGGTTTTTTTGTTTTTTATTTGGCTCTGTT
>NZ_JBALOS010000027.1:83868-91824 GCF_036962765.1 Neobacillus drentensis | reverse complement strand
CCCCTGCCCCGTCCTCCCGCAGGCGCTTCGCTTTTCGCTCCAATCAACAGTGTGCCAAAATCAACAAAAATCTTTAACATAGCCTTTTATTTTTAAAAAAATTGTATGACATTATTCATTTATATTGAAAAATGCAGGACATAAAGCCTTTAATCTGCCACTTTGAATACTTTATCGGCCCCTTTCTAATGTTATCTGCCGCTTTGACGTATCGGCCAGTATTTCTTTTTTAACCTAACATCCCATCAAAAAACCTACTAAATAAACGCAAAAAAGCCAGGCGTATAGCCTGGCTCGTGTCATCGTCTTTTCCTTAGGAAAAAATATCCTATTAATCTTCCATCGTTGAAAGGTCACCAGTTGGCAGATTTAGTTCCCATGCCTTCAACACGCGTCTCATAATCTTACCGCTTCTTGTTTTCGGCAGTTTATCACGGAAATCGATTTCACGTGGAGCTGCATGGGCGGCCAGTCCTTTTTTCACAAATTGACGGATTTCTTCTTTTAATTCATCTGTTGCAGAGTAGCCGTCTCTAAGCGCAATGAAGGCTTTAATGATTTCCCCCCGTACAGGGTCTGGTTTACCGATTACACCTGCTTCAGCAACCGCAGGATGTTCGACAAGCTTGCTTTCTACTTCAAACGGTCCCACGCGCTCCCCTGACGTCATAATCACATCATCCACACGTCCTTGGAACCAGAAATAGCCATCTTCATCCATGTACGCTGAATCCCCAGATACATACCAGTCACCTGACATAAAGTAAGATTCATACTTCTCAGGATTATTCCAAATCGTATGCATCATGGAAGGCCAGCCTTTTTTAATCGCTAGGTTTCCCATCCGATATGGCGGAAGTTCATTCCCTTGATTATCCACAATCGCAGCCTGAACACCTGGAATTGGTTTCCCCATCGAACCTGGCTTAATCTCCATACAAGGATAATTACTAATCAGTTGAGCGCCAGTTTCCGTCATCCACCAGTTATCATGGATTCGCTTGTTGAATACTTTTGCCCCCCATTTAACCACCTCAGGATTTAAAGGTTCGCCCACACTTAAGACATGACGGAGGCTGCTTAAGTCGAATTTCTTAACCAATTCATCGCCTGCACCCATTAACATCCTGAACGCCGTTGGTGCACTGTACCAGACAGTTACCCCGAAGTCTTCAATCATTTGATACCAAGATTCAGGACTAAAACGCCCTCCTACAATCACATTCGATGATCCTGTTAACCATGGCCCAAAGATACCGTAAGAGGTACCGGTCACCCAGCCTGGGTCTGCTGTACACCAGTATACATCGTCCTCTTTTAGATCGAGTACCCACTTTGCAGTTTGATAATGTTGAATCATGGCATTATGTACATGCAACACGCCCTTTGGTTTCCCAGTGGATCCGGATGTATAATGCAGGATAAGACCATCGGTTCTGTCTACCCATTCAATTTGAAGATCCTTGCTAGCGGCTTCAAATCTTTTTAAAAAGTCAATATATCGTCCCTGTTCATCTACATTCTTTCCAATAAGGAAAATATGCTTTAGTGAAGGCAGGTCTTGAACAGGAACACGCTCCAACAGTTCAGGAGTGGTAACTAAAACTTTCGCCTCACTGTCTTGCAAGCGATCCCTGACAGCCCCTTCCATGAAGGCCTCAAATAAAGGACCAACAATTGCACCAAGCTTAATAGCACCTAGTACGGTAAAGTAAAGTTCAGGTGACCGCGGCATAAAAATAAAGACCCGGTCGCCTTTATCGACATCCCCGAAAGTTTTTAACACATTGCCCGCTTTGTTAGAGAGCTCTTTCATTTCCTTAAAGGTGTACTTCTCATTTCGGAAACCATCGCGATAATATAAGGCTACTTTATTTTTTCGGAACGTTTTTGCGTGACGGTCAATGGCCTCATAAGCCATATTGACAAGACCTGTTTCACTCCAGGTAAATTCCTTTTCCGTTTCCTTCCAGTCAAAGTTCAAGTACTTTTCTTGATAATTTACTAGATTATGATCCCCTTGCACAACTGGTAACGCTTCCACTTTCATTCAATCTCCCCCTCTGGACCTTATTTTAGATATTATATTACAAATATAAACTATTCACAATTTTTTAAAAAGTAAATTATATACATTTTTTATTTTTTTATACTAAACATCTTGAAAATGACCCTATATGATTGAAAATTTTGTGAAGTAACTTTTCCTTGCTAGATTTTATGTATAATAGAATGGAGAATAAGAAAGATTTTCCCAAGGTAGGTGACTGTATGGAACACAAAAAAACATACAATGCTAAACAATTAAAAACACCTCATGGTTCCCTAATAGTTGAGGGGCCAATTGCCGCAGATAAATTAGCTGGTTATGACTTCCACGATGACCTTGTTGCATTCCGCCCTCCTGCACAGCAGCATCAGGCTTTAGTTGGAATTGCAAAACTTCCGGAAGGCAGAATTATTATTGTCAGACATCAAAATATCATTGTTGGTTATGTAACCTTTCTCTATCCTGATCCGCTTGAACGATGGTCAGAAGGCAAAATAGAAAATTTAATCGAATTAGGGGCCATCGAAGTCATTCCACAATATCGAGGCTGTTCAGTAGGTAAAAACCTTCTAATAGTTGCTATGATGGATAACGCGATGGAAGATTACCTCATCATCACAACCGAGTATTATTGGCATTGGGATTTAAAAGGAACCAAATTGAATGTGTGGGAGTACCGTAAAATCATGGAAAAGATGATGAATGCAGGCGGCCTTGAATGGTATGCCACCGATGACCCTGAAATTTGCTCGCACCCTGCCAACTGTCTCATGGCCCGGATGGGAAAAAGAATTGATAGGGAAACCATCCAAAAATTTGACCGGCTGCGATTTATGAACCGGTTTATGTATTAACTTATTAGTGTTTTAGGATACTTGCGTAGGTAAGGAGGATTTTCCAATGATAATCGAACAAATCATGAAAGCCGATGTTGCAACACTTCTACCAACAGATACCATTGCTGATGCGATTCAATTAATGGAGTCAAGAAAAATTCGCCATATCCCAATTATCAACGCAGAAAAACATTTAGTGGGTCTTGTCACAGTATCAAATATCCATGAGGCAACTCCATCTATTTTCCACGCGAATGAGCATCCGGAAGATATGAAAAAGCCTCTTGACGCTATTATGGAACGCAACGTTATAACCGGGCATCCACTCGATTTTGTCGAAGAAGTTGCCGGCCTATTTTATGAGCATAAAATCAGTTGTCTTCCCATCATAAATAACCGCAAATTAGTTGGAATTGTGACTGAAACAGATATACTGCGAACATTGGTGGAATTAACCGGTGCTCATCAACCAGGGTCACAAATTGAGATCAAGGTCCCCAACCTTGCCGGTAAACTTAGTGAAATAACCACTGTGATTAAAAATCGGAAAGCAAATATTTTGAGTGTCCTCGTCTATCCTGATGAAATGGATAATCAGTATAAAATACTTGTCATCAGATTACAGACTATGAATCCTACAGTTTTGATACAAGACCTTAAACAGGCTGGCTTTCAAGTGCTGTGGCCAAATCTTCCGGGGATTTCAATATGAGTGATAAATGTTCCTTTGTTTTTTCAAATGAACTGCTGAAGTATAAATTCAGCAATCATCATCCTTTTGATCAATTCCGGCTCAAGTTAACAGTGGACTTATTAGACAAGATGGCTGCACTTAACCCTGAAGATGTCATTCCGCCAAGAATGGCTTCTGATGATGAGTTAGCGTTAATTCACGATCGCAGTTACATAGAAGCAGTAAAAAAAGCAGGGAATGCTCAATTGCCGCCAGAAATAGCAGAAAACTATGGTCTTGGGACGGAAGATACCCCTATATTCCCTAACATGCATGAAGCGAGCGCCTTACTTGTTGGTGGAACATTAACAGCTGTCGATCAAGTTATGACGGGAAAGGCCCTTCACGCTCTTCATTTAGGCGGAGGATTACATCACGGATTCAGGGGAAAAGCATCAGGTTTTTGCGTGTATAATGACAGTTCGGTCGCCATTAAATATCTACAAGAAAAATATAATGCTCGTGTTTTATACGTGGATACGGATGCCCATCATGGAGACGGGGTTCAATGGTCCTTCTACGACGATCCAAAGGTATGTACTCTGTCGATTCATGAAACTGGCAGATATTTATTTCCTGGTACCGGGAATGTAAATGAGCGCGGTCAAGGGTTAGGCTATGGTTATTCATTTAATATCCCCTTAGACGCCTTTACCGAAGATGAATCGTGGCTTTACGCCTACACACATGCGCTTAGAGAAGTAGCTGAGTTTTTTAAACCCGATGTGATTCTAACTCAAAACGGTGCTGATTCCCATTATTTGGACCCATTGACGCACCTTTCATCAACCATGAAAACCTATCGAGAAATACCGAAACTTGCCCACGAAATTGCCCATCAATATTGTAATGGGAAATGGATTGCTGTTGGCGGAGGCGGTTATGATATTTGGCGGGTAGTCCCGAGAGCATGGGCCCTTATTTGGCTCGAAATGACAGAAAACTCAAATTGTTATGGAAGTTTACCAAGTCAATGGGTAGATTCCTGGCAAAAGGATTCCCCCGTTGTTTTACCGAAAGAATGGGACGATCCTAAAAACTTATATACCCCCATCCCAAGAAAAGCAGAGATTACCGAAAAGAATTTATTAACCCTTGAAAAAGCTCTCTACCCGATTCGAAGTCAACAAAAAAGTGAATCATTATAAAAGGCTCTTTTCGTAAACTTTGTGGCTATTGAATCAAAATAATTGGTATTACTATTATTACTAAGCGATTCTTGCAAATGTTCTTACGAATAGATGCCACGATACATCTGGGAATACAGGTGGATAAACTTTTACGAAAAACAACAATTAAGGCGAAAAACAGCAAAATAAAAAAATGGGTTGACCAATTCCGGCCAACCCATTCTTCCATTTATTTTGTAGATTTACGGTGTTCAATCCGATGTGGAAGAACCACAATTTGTTCTGACACCTTTTCTTTGTTCATTAATTTGGTTAAGAGTCGCATTGCAACCGCGCCAATATCATATAATGGCTGGACAATGGTGGTTAACTGCGGGCGCACCATTAGTGACAGCCTTGTATTGTCAGATGTGATTACCTCAAAATCCTCAGGGATCTTATAGCCTTTGTCCTCTGCTCCATGTACAACACCAAGAGCCATTTCATCAGATCCAACTAAAATCGCTGTAGGTCTATCTGAGACTTCCAGTAGTCTTTCAATTGCTTCAATCCCAGAGTCGTAGGTATAATCGCCTTCAATCACAAGTTCCTCATTATAGGCAATTCCGGATTCTTGTAATGCCCTCTGATACCCTCTCAGTTTCTTAAGTGTATTTTTAGGTTCATGGAGTGGACCCACGACAAAAGCAATATTCTTATGACCTTTTTCAATAAATTCCTTAATGGAATCATAAACTGCTTCTTCATAATCAATATTTACAGACGGTATCTTGTTAGATTCTTCAATTGAACCCGCTAGCACGATCGGTACAGGTGATTTTTCAAATTCCTCGACATGTTCTTCTGTAATATTCCCACCCATGAATACTAAGCCGTCCACTTGTTTGCCAAGCATAGTATTGAGCAAATGTAATTCCTTGTCCTTGTTTTGATCGGAGTTGCTTAAAATGATGTTGTACTTATACATCGTTGCAATATCTTCAATTCCACGAGCTAATTCGGCAAAAAAGATATTTGAGATATCAGGAATAATTACTCCAACTGTTGTTGTTTTTTTACTAGCTAATCCTCGAGCCACAGCATTCGGACGGTAGCCTAGTCTTTCAATAACTTCTAACACTTTTTTTCTGGTCACTGGCTTAACATTTGGATTTCCGTTTACCACACGGGAAACAGTAGCCATTGAGACGTTTGCTTCTCTTGCGACATCATAAATTGTAATATTCAATTAACACACTCTCCTAAAACGAACATCGTTTTCATTATTTTACAACATGTTGTATAAACTTAATCATTATTTTTGTTTTTGTTTGTGAGAACGTAAACAATCTTTAATATGTATTTAATGATACGATAAGAAGGTGAAAGCCGCAATTGCATTTGTCAACATTTTTCGTAAAATTACTAAATAATATCAAAAAAACCTTCTGAACTAGATGGCAGAAGGTTTTTTATATCCATTTACTTGTAATTAAAGTCGAACGTAGTTGGAAGCAAGCAGTTCGTTATAGAATTTATCAAACTGATTAAGATCCATTTGCTGCTTTTGATCAGACAGTGCCACAGCTGGATCTGGGTGAACCTCTGCCATCACACCATCTGCACCAATGGCAATGGCAGCTTTCGCACACGGTAATAATAAGTCTCTTCTACCTGTAGAATGCGTTACGTCAACAAAGACAGGTAAATGGGTTTCTTGCTTTAGGATTGGAACAGCTGAAATATCAAGTGTGTTTCTTGTTGCACGTTCATACGTTCTGATGCCGCGCTCACAAAGGATGATTTGGCCATTTCCTTGGGACATAATGTACTCGGCAGCATTGATAAATTCTTCGATTGTTGCTGCAATCCCTCTTTTTAATAACACCGGTTTATTAACAGAACCTGCTGCTTTTAATAGTTCAAAGTTCTGCATATTACGTGCTCCAATTTGAATGACATCGATATAATCTAGTGCCATTTCAATATCTGCANNTCACAGCCATATCAAATTCCGTAGCGACACGTTTGAGGATTTTTAAACCTTCAACGCCCAACCCTTGGAAATCGTATGGGGATGTTCTTGGTTTAAAGGCACCGCCACGAAGTAGTTTTAATCCTTTTTCTTGCATTGATTTCGCTACAGTTGCCACTTGTTCATATGATTCAACTGCACATGGACCAAATACGAAGTGTGGTTTGCCATCACCAATGTTTTCACCTTTTAATGTGACAATAGTATCTTCAGGTTGTTTTTTTCTAGAGACAAGTAATGCTTTACTATGGTCATCCTGCTGCAGATCAAGACCCGCTTTAAAAATCTCCTTAAAAATATGGTCAATCGTTGCATTTTCAAAAGGTCCATCATTATGCTCTTTTATAATATCAAGCATTTTTCTTTCACGAACTGGGTCGTAACGGTACACCCCTTGGTTTTCTTTAACGCGCCCAATATCTTGAACCAGCTGCGCTCTTTCATTAATTAACTTTAACAATTCCAAGTTGAGCTCATCGACGCGTGCCCTCAATTGTTCTAATTCATTTTTTTTGCTCATCCTTCGTCCCCGTCCTTTCNNTCTCTAATGTACAATCCAAAGATTTTTAATATTTCAACATGTTATAATTAGGACTTATTATATCTGAAATGCATTTATTTGTCACTAACTTTTTCTTTAATGATTAAACGCTTTTAAGCACTAAAGCATTCAGTTAAATATGAGAACGAAATTACTTTGTCCAAAAACTTAATAGGTTGAGGTCAATTTATTGATTTTCACCCCACGCTCCTTGCAAAGAACGGTTTGTTATTTTCCAGTGAGAGGCATTCCATAAGACCTCTCCGTTTGAAAACAGGATGGTTTGCGGAGATTCATGTTTTATGTGGAATTTCTCTGCGACTTCATTAGACAATGGACGAGAATCCTGAACGGCTAAGAAATAAGTGGAAACAGACTGATTTTCAGTTGCAAACTTCTCAAATTCCGTATAGGCAGCATGGCTAATCGGACAGGTTAGGCTATGCTTTAAAAGAAAAAACTTACTCTCCTTTTTTAATACTTCATCGAATTCTTCAAGGGAATCAATTTTTGCTAACATGTGTACATACCTCCAAAAATGAAATAAACGGTGAAGTCATTTTATCACTCCACCGTTTCTATAACAAATAAACTGTTTTATCCTCGACGACTTTTTAAAGTTTGGCTGTGTTCTACTTGTATGTTGATTTGC
>NZ_JBALOS010000027.1:17445-83830 GCF_036962765.1 Neobacillus drentensis | reverse complement strand
GCGCTCCAATCAACATTGCAATAATATCAACAATAATCTTTAATACAGCCTAAAGTTTAACCTTATTTTCTTCCTCTTCTAACGCTCTTTTAGCTTCTTCAAGTTTTCTTCTTATTTCAGAGCTATCTCGGTTTCCAATTTCGATGGTATTCTTCGATTTACTCTTTTCTTTCGGGAGTTGAATGGGAATATAGGTTGATTCTCCTTTGTCTTCCACAACGCCCTCGTTTGTTATTTTTCCTTTAACCTTATTCAATAGACCTGTGGATTGGAGGACAATTCCTTGGGATAAGGAGGACCCTTTTGAGACTAATTCNNCTCTGATAGTTGAGGTCTTGTCGATGATGGAACCAGCTTGGTTACTAACCTTATGGCGAAGATCTTTTCCCGACTTTGGGGCTAAAAAGAGTGCAGCAGCAGCACCAACTACTCCTCCGATAAAAGCTCCAAGCAGAAAGTTATTGGATGACTTCTCATTTCTAGTTTGATTCGTATCTCTTGAATCAAAATCCCTATTTGACATCTTCATTTCCTCCTCTATTTTTTCTAATGAGATCTAATCTTCTTGCCTTCTAAGTTAATCTCGTTCTTTGCTTGCTTTCTCGCCTGCCACTTATCCTTTAATTCTAAAATGACATTACTCCATTGAACAATTTGCGAAATCTTTTCTTTGCTTTCTTCTACTTGTTTATCTACTGATTTTGTAATGTTTTGTAGGGTTCCATTGAATTTAGTAACTGTTGTACCCACATCTTTTACTGCTTCAACTACACTAGTTAAACTTTCAGATTTCTGTTTGAGATCATCTGCTAATGCGTTTGTTTTTTGTAAAAGTATGGTGGTTTCGGCTGTAACACCATCCAACTGTTTTTCCAGTCCAGCCAATGTTTTCGAAACGCTTGTAAGTGTAACTTGAAATGATTTGAGTGTTGTCGATAAAAATATGACAAGCACAAAAAATGCGATTGCTATCAAGGCTACGCTTAAGTATAAAATTATTTGCATTGTGCACCTCCGCCTTAATCCTATCAATATGTATTACCCATCAAGTATAGATATAAACCTCGCTATTATCTTATACTACTTCCATATATTTGTCCTCTTTTCCTGCTGCTTCAAATAAAAAAAATGAATCTATTGCAGGACGAAAGATTAATTTTTCAACTTTATGGCTTGATTCGGTTACAATAAGAATGTACCTAGATAATTTTTGTTGGAGGCATAAAAAAATGAAAGATCCTCGTATTGAAAAACTAGCAAAAAACTTAATTAATTATTCGGTCCAACTTCAAAAGGGTGAAAAGGTTTTGATTGAAAACTTCGGGCTTCAGCGTGAACTTGTGACTGCCCTTGTGAAGGAAGCCTATATAGCTGGGGGATACCCTTTTGTGCTGTTAAAGGACCATCAAGTGGACCGTTCGCTCTTATTAGGAGCACAAGAAGAGCACTATAATATGATGGCAGAATTCGAAGCAAATGTGATGGCTAAGATGGATGCATACATAGGTCTACGTTCGGGTGATAACATCAGCGAACAATCAGATGTGCCGGATGATAAA
This sequence comes from Neobacillus drentensis, assembly GCF_036962765.1. Lineage (GTDB taxonomy): Bacteria > Bacillota > Bacilli > Bacillales > Cytobacillaceae > Neobacillus > Neobacillus drentensis_C. Next base: position 82,271 of record NZ_JBALOS010000027.1, on the reverse strand, counting down.
ATGAAAATCCATGGTAATACCATTGGAAAAAAAGTGCATCGTGACATTCGTGTGCCAAAGACCAAATGGGTTGTCCTTCGGTACCCAACTTCTTCAATGGCTCAATTAGCAAAAATGAGTACAGAAGCCTTTGAAAACTTTTATTTTGATGTTTGTAATCTCGATTACGGAAAAATGGATAAAGCCATGGACAGCCTGAAAGCGTTAATGGACCGAACAGACAAAGTCCGAATCACAGGTCCAGGAACGGATCTTAGCTTTTCAATTAAGGATATCCCGGCCATTAAGTGTGCAGGACGATTAAATATTCCTGATGGCGAAGTTTATACGGCTCCTGTTCGCGATTCAGTCAATGGAGTTGTTACCTATAACACTCCTTCACCCTATCAAGGATTTACATTTGAAAATGTGAAGCTGACCTTCCGGGATGGGAAAATTGTTGAAGCGGAGTCTAATGATTCTAGTCGGATCAATAAAATTTTTGATACAGATGAAGGTGCCCGTTATATTGGCGAATTTGCAATAGGGGTTAATCCATTTATCCTTTATCCAATGCAAGACATCTTATTTGATGAAAAAATTGCTGGCAGCTTCCACTTTACACCAGGGCAGTGTTATGATGATGCCTTTAATGGCAACCATTCCAATATCCACTGGGATATGGTGAATATCCAGCGGCCTGAGTACGGCGGCGGAGAAATCTATTTTGATGATGTATTAATCCGCAAAGACGGCCTGTTTGTTCTCCCAGAATTAGAAGTATTAAACCCAGAGAGTCTTAAATAAAGGCTCGATTAAAGGTGAAAGTGGAGTTATAAAGAATTGATTTTCGCAAAAATCACCACTATCTATTACCAAAAAAAGAAAGGATGCCAACTATCTGATGGCATCCTTTCTTTTTTATTTCGCTAATTGTTTTTCATAGGATTCCTGGAATTTTTGAATATCTCCAGCTCCCATAAAAATAATAACGCTATTTTCAAATTCATTTAATACGGAGGTATTGTCTTCCGTAATTACTTCAGACCCGTCAATTCGTCCCTGAAGGTCTTTGATTGTTAGTTTTCCATGATTTTCACGAGCAGAGCCGAAAATCTCACATAAATAGGCTTTATCAGCTGCTCGTAAACTTTTAGCAAAGTCTTCAAGGAACGCTTGAGTCCGTGAAAAGGTATGTGGTTGGAATACGGTCACAATTTTACGATCCGGATATTTTTGCTTAGCTGCATCAATCGTTGCTTTTATTTCAGTTGGATGATGGGCATAATCATCGATTAATATTTGTGACCCAATTCTTTTTTCCGAAAATCTTCTCTTCACACCTTGGAAGGTAGTTAATTGGTTCTTGACTACCTCTACATTAATTTCTTCATAATGACACAATCCAATAACGGCAAGTGCGTTTAATACACTGTGATCGCCAAAAGTTGGAATGGAGAATGTGTCATAAAATGTATTCCGAATGAATACATCAAAAGTCGTTCCACTAGTTGTTTTCACAAGATTTTTTGCTTGATAGTCATTTTCATCGACAAAACCATAAAACAAGACAGGGACTTTTGCTTGGATTTTTTGTAACTGTTCATCATCGCCATATGCAAAAATTCCTTTTTTCACTTGAATAGCCATCTCTTGAAAGGCTGAAAAGACATCATCAATATTTGCAAAATAATCAGGATGATCAAAATCAATATTCGTCATAATCGCATAGTCAGGAAAGTAAGATAAAAAATGCCTTCTGTATTCACAAGCTTCAAATACAAAGTATTCTGATCCTTCTCTACCCTTACCTGTCCCATCACCAATTAAAAATGATGTTGGCTTAGCCCCTTCGATCACATGGGCAAGTAAGCCTGTTGTTGACGTCTTCCCGTGCGCACCAGTAACTGCCACACTAGTAAAGTTTTGCATAAAGTCACCTAAAAAACGATGGTAACGCACAATAGGGAGCCCAAGTTTCATTGCCTCTTGAATTTCCTCATGTGTATCAGGAAAGGCATTCCCTGCTATGATCGTCATCCCTGGCTTAATATTCTCCTTTTGGAAAGGAAGAATGGTAATCCCTGATTGCTCAAGGGCCAGTTGTGTAAAAAAGCGCTTTTCGACATCGGAGCCTTGCACCTGAAATTTCATATCATGTAGAACTTGTGCGAGTGCACTCATTCCAGACCCCTTTATACCGACAAAATGGTAAATAGTCATAGAAGAACCTCCAACAACGTCTATCTGTAAAACAGTATATGACATCTGTCTGTATTTGCTAACAAGAAAAACAGAGTGCTATTGTACACTAAAATTCAATAACCTCTAAAAAACATATTTAATAATTATATCATTAATTAACCTGAAAAACTATTTGTAAACAAATTCTTTAAATTCTGCTTAATCAGTACACTATATATTATTTGTCCATGTCATGAAAGAATACTATAGATTAATTATTTGCACTATCCTCTTGAATAGACTCTAAATCAGCTTCAGTAATTAATACTTCACGTGCTTTGCTTCCATTTGCACTTGTAATATAGCCATTGTTCTCAAGCATATCCATCAATCTTGCAGCTCGATTATAGCCAATTTTAAAGCGCCTTTGAAGACTGGAAGTAGACGCACCACCTTGTTCAATAATAAATTCGCAAGCATCATAAAAAAGTTCATCTTCATTTTCAGTTACTTGTGCTTTTTTTAATAATTCTTCTTGCTCAAACAAGTAATCTGGTTCACGCTGTTCTCTCACATGAGCAACAACAAGATCAATCTCTTCATCCGAGACAAACGTTCCTTGCAAACGGACAGGTTTAGAGGATCCATTTTCTAAGAATAACATATCACCGCGGCCTAGTAGCTTTTCTGCCCCGCTGATATCAATGATGGTGCGCGAATCTACCTGAGATGAAACAGAGAAAGCAATTCTAGTAGGAATATTTGCCTTAATTAAGCCGGTTATTACATCAACCGATGGCCTTTGGGTGGCAACAATTAAATGGATTCCACATGCTCTTGCTTTTTGAGCAATTCTACAAATGGCTTCTTCCACATCCGCTGGTGACATCATCATTAAATCTGCTAACTCATCAATAATAATCACAATAAAAGGAAGTTTATCGGCATACTGCTTATGTTTCATTGCCTGTTCATTGAAACGGTTAATGTCACGAACACCGGTATGGGCAAATAATTCGTAACGTCTTTCCATTTCATCAACGGCCCATTTTAAGGCAGCAGTTGCCGCCTTCACATCCGTAATGACTGGACTAACTAGATGCGGAATCCGATTATACGGTGCGAGTTCGACCATTTTTGGATCTATCAATAAAAGCTTTAAATCTTCGGGGCTGGCTTTAAATAGTAAGCTAACTAAAATGGTGTTAATGCAAACACTTTTCCCTGACCCTGTCGCCCCAGCAATCAAACCATGCGGCATTTTCTTCAAATCTGTCACGATCGGTTTTCCAGCAATATCAAGACCGAGCACTGCTGTTAATGGAGAGGTCGATTCCTTGAAGGTACTGCTTTGAATTATTTCATTTATGAATACTGGACGCGACGTTTGATTCGGAACTTCAATCCCAATCGTATGTTTACCTGGGATAGGAGCTTCAATCCGAATGTCTCTTGCTGCAAGACTTAACTTAATATCATCACTTAAGTTGGTAATTTTGTTGACCTTAACACCGGGCTCAGGCTGAACCTCAAACCGGGTAACTGAGGGACCTTGTGTCACATTGACGACACTTGCACCGACATTAAAGTTTTGTAATGTTTCGTTTAAAATCTCCTCTTGTTCTAATAGCCATTTAGTATCATTCACCACTGTAACAGGAGGACTAAGCAAGCTAGATCCTGGAAGTACATATTGACTATCATCTGTATGATCTTGGCTGTTCTCTTCCATTCCTTTAAAGAGGTCGAGCTCTTGGTTAGCCTTTTCTGGCTGCACATTTTCTGTTGGCGGGATAACCTGGGATTCCAATGATTTTCTTCTCTTACGCTCTTCCCATTTTTGTTTATCTTGTTTCAACATCATCACATTAAATGGTAAATGGGAACGCTTTGGTACAGGCGGTTCTGGTAAAGCCTCTGGTTCAGGCAAGACCTCTTCTGTATAGATTAAATCATCTGCAGCTGCAATTAATTCCTTTACCTCATCAAGTGAATCTTCTGCCATTCTTATTTCGATTGCATCTTCATCCTGAACTTCTTTTTCATGCACGTCTTCTATTTCGACCAAATCTAACAGCTTTTCTGTCGACGCTGGCGTTACCATCGCAACTTCGATGTCATGATTTTCAGAAGCGTTTATTTCTTCGAGGACATCCGCAACTTCTTCAGAATTACTTTTTTCAAATGCTGATTCTGTCTTGTAAACTTCGATGTCCATCTCAGTTCGTCCTGTAATCTTTAATTCAGTCGTCATCTTTTCTGCTGAAATCAGATTGTCAATCAGATTTTCACTATCTTCTTCTATAAAATGACTTAATTCATGCTCCACGATTTTATTCGTATTCTTCTTCGGCCGATTAAACCCAAAAACAGGTGAAGGAATCTCCGTCGGTTGGAAAGGACCGCTTTTCTTAACGAATGGTTCTTTATTAATTTTTGGCACATCCTGTTTTACCGTTTGGACTTCCGGTTTTGGCCTCATTTTTCTTGTTTCAGGTTCGGGTTGCCTGGTTATTCTTTTTTGGCGCAATGTTTCTTCTTTTTTATTTTGGGTTTCTTTAGGTTTTGGTGGATGAAAAGGATGATTACTGCCTTTTGGGTATTGATAAGAAATCTTCGTCTCTAAGTCCTTTAGACTTTCATATTTATTTAGAAAGGGCATTCCTTCTTGGTGCTTATGTAAAATGTACCCTTCAAATTCATCCTCTTCATCATCTTTTCTTAATTTTTGAAAAAGGTGTTGGAACCAGCTCAAAACTATCACTCTTTCTACTAACTACTTTCGTCTATCACTCTATTTTATCAGTTTTTCATATTTTTTCGACACAATTCTTTTAAATGAGTCAAAATACATGCAATCCGAAAAGGGATTAATGAAAAAAGATCACTATACAATCGTGACCCTTTTTCTATATTGATTATTTATTTTTTCCTAAAATAAAAATAGGCTCTAATTCACCATTTTCATATAAAAAAGATAAAGCTGTTATGGGGACATGACCGTTTGCAAAAAAGCTCATAGCCATTTGTGCCATCACATCATAACCTCGATCGTTTCGAATATCAGCAATAATTAACACATCCTGATGTGGAACAGCAAGCACCATTGTTCCCGTAATCTGCTTCCCAACTTCATTTAAGAAAACTTTGTTTAAGATCCTGCTTGCATCGTATCCATCATTGGTGTTAAGAAAGTAAAAGCTATTGCCGGCGACCTGATCCTCTTTTAGCGGAGTGGAAAGTGATCTTACATTAAATAAAGCTATTTCTCTAATCCGCGATGCTTCCCAGCCTTCTTTTGCCATGATACGTGAGTCGATTAACCGATAGGTATTCCCTTGATCATACGCATAATAAATTTTTGTTTCCGCAGTGTGCTCGTCTATTAAGAATGGCACGCCCTCTTCTGCTTCCGTTGGGAAAGAAGAGGAGCGAATAACGGGGAAGATTTTTTTCTCATGATCGGTTAACTGAACTGCGTCTTCCATCGCATGCAGCCCTTCTTCGATATAATAAACGACTTCATCGATAGCTTTTTCTTTTTCGACATGCCATTTGGCAATTATTCCTGGTAGAGCAACAGTTATCCCCTTGCCTGAGAGTTTGCTTTCAAATCGCAGTTGATCTTTTTCCCGATCATATGAGATTACCCGATCTTCACCAGCCAAGCGTCTTTCTAATTCTGCTTTCATTTTTCTACTATCCATTTTCATTTTGAATCCCTCCATCTTAGGAGCTGCCAAGTCTATTTTACATGAAAAACCCCCCATCTCAAAGTGATGGAGAGTTACTTCCTTTTATTTTAAACCTGAAATAAAATTTTCTATTTCTTCTTGTGTTTTTCGGTCTTTACTTACGAATCGCCCTAATTCGTTTCCATTTTCAAAAGCAATAAAGCTTGGTATTCCAAAAACATCCAATTGCTGGCATATCTCAATAAACTGATCTCGGTCTACATGAATAAAGGTATACTCATTAAATTTGGATTCGATTTCTGGTAAAACTGGCTCAATAACGCGACAATCTGGACACCAGCCTGCTGAAAACATAAAGATGGTTTTTCCATGATTGTGCAGTTGTTCAAATTGTTCTACTGACTCTAAATTCTTCAAGTTCAACGCCTCCGTTTGAATCTTTACGTTTTTAATTCTTCTTTTCAAATCATAACAGTCCCACTTAGGTACAGTCCAATCTTTTGCACCAAACGTTTCCAGATAGGATACCCTTACTCTATTTTTTAGCGGCTGGAATAATAGGTATATTGCCCCACTAAGAGCTTCATAAGATGGGTAAACATATCAACCCGATTGATGGATCCACTGGTAAAAATCCCAACTGCCCCTTCATGCTTGCTTACATTTTGCATTTTGGCGTAATCATCCATTACTGGACCCAACTCTTCTCCAGCTCTCAGTCTGGCTGCAACTTCCTCAGGGAGAAGGATTCTAGCTCCTCCTGCAATAAACGGTTCTCTCTCGTTTGTTGCAAGTGCTCCCCAGTTACAGATGAGCAATCCAAAGCTCGTTTCCTGAACACCGCCCTCAAGACCAATCCCAATATCGCCATTTCCCTGTTTTAATGCACCCACTGCCCGATTAATTGCCCCTTTAATGGTTTCATCATCTGAAAACGGCTGTTCATTAACACCAGATGGGATATCTAAGTCCACAAACTCATGCTGATCAGAAAAACAATTTTTCACTGCAGAAATTTTAGCTGGGTTCTTCGATCCAATGATAATTTTCATGATGCAATGTACTCCTTTTGAAATGGTAAAGGGAGCATAAAAATGCCCCCTGAAAATATCAACTGTTAGCTTTAATCGTATCTACCGTTGTTTTGTCACAAGCTCTAACTAGTTTAACAATTAGTTCTTTAGCTGCAGCATAATCATCCACATGAACGATAGAGGCATGGGTATGAATATAGCGTGAACAAATACCGATAACGGCACTTGGAATGCCTTCATTAGATTGATGAATTCTACCTGCATCCGTTCCACCCTGTGAAACAAAATATTGATATGGAATGTTATGTGATTCTGCCGTATCCAGTACAAACTCTCTCATTCCGCGATGAGTAACCATTGTGCGGTCTAGGATGCGGAGTAATGCCCCCTTCCCTAATTGACCAAACTCATTTTTATCGCCCGACATATCGTTAGCTGGGCTTGCATCTAGAGCAAAAAAGATGTCAGGGTTAATCATATTAGCGGCAGTTTGTGCACCCCGTAACCCCACTTCCTCTTGAACTGTGGCCCCTGAATACAAAGTATTTGGCAATGTTTCATCTTTTAATTCCTGAAGTAATTCAATAGCTAAACCACAACCATAGCGGTTATCCCATGCTTTTGCTAATATTTTTTTCGGGTTGGCCATTGGTGTAAATGGACAAATTGGCAGGATGGCCTGACCTGGCTTGATCCCTAAGCGTTTTGCATCCTCACGGTCATCTGCACCGATATCAATCAGCATATTTTTAATTTCCATAGGTCTATTACGCTTTGCATCGTCTAATAGATGTGGTGGTATCGACCCAACGACACCAATAACAGGACCATTATTTGTCATCACTTGAACACGCTGGGCAAGAATAACTTGACTCCACCATCCCCCAAGCGGCTGGAAACGAAGCATCCCATTATCGGTTATAGCTGTCACCATGAAGCCTACTTCATCCATATGACCTGCTACCATGACAGTTGGCCCGTTGTCTGCTCCTCTTTTTACCCCGAAAATGCTGCCCAGATTATCTTGAATAATTTCATCTGAGTATTGAGATAATTGCTCCCTCATAAATTTTCTTACCAAATGTTCATTACCAGAAGCACCGGGAAGTTCTGTTAATGTTTGAAAAAGCTTTAAGGTTTGATCGTTCATTTTTGAGGCTCCTTTAGGTTTCTCAGTTTGTTTATGTACACATTTTAATTTTACAGAACTTTGGTTTCTCTTTCCATCAATTGAATTTAATATTTGTAATAGTATGTTCCTATCGGTAAATACGATATACTGAGAAGAGAATCCTATCTTTTCCAAATTTATCTTTTGGAGGTCCTGTTATGAATTGGAAATCGTTTCTCCTCGGTGCAGCGGTCGGTTTGATTGGAGGATATGCTGCAAAAGAAATTATTAATAGTAAAACCAATGTTTCACCTGAAAAGGTATTAGAACAGGTAAAAAAACAATTTACTAAGAATGGACCCATCAACGGTTCATGGATACATATGGAAGCAGAACCGTATGAAAAGCAGCAAATTAATTACAGTGTCTATAAAGGCGGTATTTCTAAAAATAATAATGGTACAACAGAGCAATTTGAATTCATCGCCGATGCCCATACAGGTACTCTTTTGGACGTGCGGACATTGTCCAGCGATCTTGTTTCATAGTGAAAATAGCCGAACCTAAAAGGTTACGGCTATTTTTAAAGCTTATTTTTCCCTTTTAATACTTTCGATTATTTGCTTTCCGTCCGCATCCCATTTCACTGCCCGGTAAAAAGCATCATGATAAAAACTGAACCACGCGTTATTATTCAATCCATAGGGCAACAATTTTTCTTTAGCGGTAATCGAGGTCATTGGATAATCATCATAGGCCATCACCCACAAAACGGGTTGATGTGCGTGAGTTGCCATCAGGTCAGCCATATGAATTAACATTTCGCCAGCATCCTCGACAATCAAGATCGAATGTCCTTCACTATGACCGCCAGTATGGATCATCGTTAACGCCCCAAAGTTCCATTTTTCTTCAAAAGGCACTACCTGGGTCTCAATCGCTTCCCAGTTTTCTTTCCAATATGTATTTTTCGACCGAATATTCGGATTACGCATTTCGTCCCATTCGACTTGTGAAGTTATAATTCGAGCATTAGGAAAGGCAGAAACGTATTGTCCGTTCTTCAGGTTTGTCAGGCCGCCGGCATGGTCAAAATGCAAATGAGTCATCAAGATATAGTCGATGTCTTCTGCTTTTAAACCAAGCTTCCTTAATGATTCATCCAACTCTGATTCTCTCGTTACACCATAATTTCTTAATTGCTTTTCTGATAATTTCCCTTTACCAATACCAGTTTCTACTAAGAAATTTTCCCCATCCATTTGAATTAAAATCGGATCTGTTGGTAGTTCGATTTGATTTTTATCATTGTGAGGGTATTTTTTCGACCATAATCCTTTCGGAACAACCCCAAACATGGCACCTCCATCTAAATTTGTTACTCCTCCAGATAACCACGTCAGTTTGACATCGCCAATTTTAACTGTTTCCAACGATTCTTCCCCCTTTGTGTCTTTTCTATATTTTAACATTGTCTGATTAGGAGGAAAAATAAAAAAGAACAGCTCAACAAATGAACTGTCCACTAAGTTAGTTTTGATATTTCACTTCACAACGATAAATGCGACTTCCCTTTTCAGAAAATTTCTCTTCATACTCCGTCATGATGTTACCTTCATAATCACTTTTATGGAGATCTAGACTGATAAACGTTAATAATAATCCATACTCTGAAAAGCTTATTAAAGAATGTTCAAACAAACCTTGATTGTCCGTTTTAAAATGGATTTCTCCACCGTCAACCATAATATCCTCATAAGTCTTTAAAAAATCCTTATAAGTTAATCTTCTTTTTCTATGACGAAATTTTGGCCATGGATCGGAAAAGTTCAAATAGACCTGATTGACATCATTTTTGGCAAAGTATTTAGGTAAATCCACTGCGTTTACATTAAGAAGTTTGAGGTTTGGTAAATTTGCTTCGATTAACCGTTCCAAAGCAGTAATAATGACACTATCGTATAGTTCAATGCCAATATAATTTATCGTTGGATTTGCTTTTGCCATTTCGGTTATAAATTGACCTTTTCCTGTTCCCACCTCAATATGAATTGGTTGATCCTTTTCAAATACTTCATGCCATTTTCCTTTAAATTGTTCAGGATTAGGGACGATATATTGCGGATGTTGCTCTATTTTTTCCTTTGCCCAAGGTTTATGTCTAACTCTCATTTTTGACACTCCTAATAATAATATTGTTCATTACATATTATGCACCATTTTACCTTCCAAGTTTAACTTTATGGAAATAAGATAATGCATAAACAAAAAAAGAATTCACAACCTAACAGTGTGAATTCTTGTTTTTAAATAACACTTGAGAGGGTGTACATTCATGCCATTAAGTCATGATGACCAAGTTACCTTATTAAAAGATATATTAAACAATCATCAAACAGATTGCTGCGGGTCCGTTGCCGAATGCGAACAATTAGAGCGCTTAGTGAAATCCCTAATGGTAAATACACAGGTTGATCAAAATGTTAAGAATATCTTACAGGATGTATATCAATACAGCCAACATGGAGTTGGTACGGATGATTTAGATCAACATATTTTATCTAACCAAGCAAACTTATCAAGCTGGGTAAGTGATATTGATCAATTTTCCTGATTTAGAGAATTTCATCTAGAAATTTTATCCATTTGTTCATTTCTTCCAAGCGATTTTTATTTTTATACCATTGAATTGAAGAAAGCGTCTGAATGGTTACATACCATTTCATTCGCAACTTTAGGTCATCGGTTAGCTCTTCGCCGTACATGCTTAACCAATCCTGCCAATTCTCTTGTGGAATGTACCAATAAAGGAGCAATCCTAGGTCTATAGCGGGGTCTGCAATCATTGCCCCGTCCCAGTCAATCAAGTACAACTGGTTGTCTTCTGCAAGCAGCCAGTTGTTATGGTTTACATCACCATGACAAACGACTTTTTCATCGCAATAGACGTTTAATGCTTCCTTTTTTAAAAAGCTCAAGGCTCTTTGCGTTTCAGGCAATGAAAGTACCTGCTCATCTAACTCGTTTACCACCGATTCCAATATGGGTTCGGGATGTAATGGAGAGTTTTCGATCCGGCTTAACATACCCAGCATGGGCTCTGAGCAATGAATCTTCTTTAACAGTCTTGCCACGAGTTCTTGATTCATTTCTGACGGCTTTAGTTCTCTACCGGGAAGCCACTGCTGTGCAGTGATCACGTCTCCACTTTCCAACCTCTTTGTCCAAACAAGTTTTGGGACAATGCCTTCTGCTGATAGGACAGCAAGGAACGGAGACGAATTCCGCTTCAAAAAAAGCCTTTGGTCTTTATATTTTGCATAAAAGGCTTCACCTGTTTTGCCTCCAGCAGGGGTAATTTCCCACTCTTGTCCTAGTATATGATCCAAAATTGCTCACCTTCAATTTATGCCGTTCTAATGGGCTTATTCCCCTTATATAAGAGGTATAACCTGCGCTGCCGGAAGGTCTTATATTACCACAGTTTCATCAACAGCTTTTATTTTTTAGAAATAAAAAAAAAGCTATTGAAACCATTGCACACAATAGCCATCTTATTAAATTTTATCTCGGATTACCTTTTTTCGTCAAGTACATCTGCAGAAACTATTTTTTTAGCAAAACATTAATGGAAACAGGTTGGATACATATTTCATTCCCCTGCAAGACTCGCTTGCCTGTTATTCCCGCATAATCATGATCTACTAAGACAGCCCAATCCCCTTCTGGTACCGTTATCGCTTGCTTTTTTAAGGTGGGATTGATGAGGAAGATTATTTCATTATCATCCCTTTTAAACCAATATCCCAATAGTGGTGACGCTAATGGTAATTGGCGTGTATGTGCACATATCTCAGCAGAAGTTCTCATTCGGAAACAAGAAAATTCCTTACGAACTTGTATTAGTCCTTTAATATATTTTACGTTATCTTTATATATACTCTTTCTTTCCCAGTCAAGTTGATTTATTTCATCAGAAGAACGGTAACTATTTCCATCACCTTTTTTTGTCCGAAAAAACTCTTGCCCACTGTGAAGAAAGGGGATTCCTTGGGAAAGCAAAACAATCCCTGTGGCAAGACGATGATATTTCATTCGTAAAGAATCATCATTATCCGGGAGACATGCCAGAAGTTTATCCCACATTGTATGATTATCATGACATTCTACATAATTCACCGACTGAAAAGGTTCATTAAATGCACCCGACCCCTGTTTCGTAAAGCCGATACTGCCCGTTATAACCTCATTTGCTGCCTCCTTGTAATGTTCATTTCCTAAGGCAAAACCTTTATCAAACAAGTTAAAGGTATTACCTTTTATAGAATCACGAAATTTATCATTGAATTGAGCTATTTGCGGCATTTTTGCCTGATTTGCGATTGTTGCTTTCTTTTCTACAGGGAGCGGTGTGTTAAGACTCCATCCTTCACCGATAATAATCGTTTGCTTTGATTGTCTGTCGCAAACTTTCCTTACTTCTTCCATGGTTTCTACATCCAAGATTCCCATTAAATCAAAGCGAAATCCATCAATATGATATTCCTCCAGCCAATATTGAATCGAATCGACGATAAATTTTCTGACCATCTTGCGTTCCGAGGCAATATCATTTCCTACACCAGTCCCATTCGAAGGGAGTCCAATCTCGTTATGACGAAAATAATACCCCGGAACCACCTTCTCAAATGACGAAGTCTCACGAACATAGACATGATTATATACCACATCCATAATTACTCGGAGGCCAAGACTATGAACTTGATCAATTAGCTTCTTAAGCTCGTGGATTCTTGAATATGGATCTGCAGGATTCGTTGAATAGCTGCCTTCAGGAGCATTAAAATGGAGAGGATTATATCCCCAATTATAGTCATGATTCCTTTGTAATTCATCTATACCTGCAAAATCATGGAAGGGTAAGAATTCGATATGTGTAACACCCAGGTCTTTTAAATAAGCTAATCCTGTGGGTTCTCCATCCATCCCTTTTGAATGATGCTCGCCTGCACCCAGATACAGTCCCTTATTCATTACACCACTGTTTGGATGAATCGTAAAATCCCTAATATGTGATTCATATATGATTGCATCCACTGCATTTTCAATAGCAGGTAAGTTGGGGCGTGGCCTTTGTGTTTTTTCAAGTCTCACAATGACTCCAAGTTCACCATTGACGGTCACGGCTTTTGCATAAGGATCCACTGCCTCACGCCATTCTTGATTCACTAGGATAAGAAAACTATATTGATAGAGCTCCAAATCCCGGTTTAAAGCAACGGACCATACGCCGCAATCTTCTCGCTTCATTTTTACAATTTCTGAAAAACTGCTATTAGATGGACGTAACTTCAATTTAACCTGAGTCGCCGTGGGTGCCCAAAGCTTAAACCAGGTCAAATCTGCTTGAAAAGTAACTCCGAGGTCATTACCGTCATAATAGAATTTCTCATCAAAGGCGTCCGTTCGAATCACGGCACCAATTTGGAGGTCTGTTTTCCCGCCATGTTCATCAATAATCATATATTGTTTTTCAAAAGAATAATCCTTTGATAATTCACAAATATATTTCATTTTATTATCGATTTGTCTCTTCTCAATGATTTTCAAAGGATGTTCTTGAAAATCATTCGTCATCGAAAAGGAGGATGATAATCCGTGATGATAAGAAAGAGGAAGAAGAATCGTAATGATCTTCATCTCATCTAGATAGGCAAAGAAATTTCGGTCAGTAGCAATCATTCGAGTCCCTCTCTTTCATCTCCACTTCTTCCGTATGTTTTCTTCTCGTTAACACCTCCAGAGCGCTTGCTTGAAGGTCTATATTTAATGGTGTAAATCCGATATGCTCTCCATCAGCATGAACAAAAAGTTTGGTAGGTGAATGGATGGAAACATTCCTGCCCTTATATGTTTTCACTTCTTTAAAATGGATATGCTTCCCCCAAAATACACTAATAAAAACAAGCAGCAGTTTCCATCTTGATAATTGATGGACCACCGTTATATCAAAAAGACCATCATCCGGCTCAGCCAACGGGGCAATTTTCATACCACCGCCATAATACGGTTGATTGGAAACCGTTACAAACCATGTTTGTTCAAATATATGCTTTTTCCCGTCAATTGATAAATCAATTGTTGAGGTTTTATAAGTAAATAATTTTTTTAACAAAAAATAAACATAAACCATCCTGCCCATCCCAAGTTTATTTAATAATGCCTTCATCCACGATTGATTAACTTCATAAGAAATCATCGCATCAAACCCTGCACCCATGTTGTTTATAAAGTAGTGCTCTTTGGAATCAGCCAATGTAATTTTCCCAACATCGATGGGCAAACCCTTTTGTTTCCCCAGACGAAGAATGACTGCTATTGCTTCGAGAGGATCGACAGGAATTTGAAAACCTCTTGAAAAATCATTTCCAGATCCCCCAGGGATAAATCCAAGTGTAAGATGACAATCATCTACTACTCCATTCATCACCTCATGCATGGTTCCATCTCCACCAACAGCAATAATGATCTTTTGCTCTGGATTCTTTAATGCAATTTTGCTTGCGAGTTCCTTTGCATGTCCGGGGTATTCGGTAAAGAATGCTAGGTACGAAACCTGGTTCCCTCTTAGTTGATGTTCCACTCTCTTCCATATCTTAAAGCAATGACCGTTGCCTGCTTTAGGATTAATAATAAAGTAAATTTGTTTCATAAAACCAACCTTACCTTTATTTCATTTTATGTTTTGGTGCTTGTTAAAGGATATATTTTTATCGCTTCATACTTTGGTGTTTTGTTTAGGTGTGTTTGGTATAGCACAACATCACCGGCTGTAAATGAAAGGGGAGCTGGCTGAATTTCTTCCCAAAGAGCTAGCATTTCGTTTTGGAAAGGTTGTTCCCCTATCCACTTTCTAGCAAGTGTGATATGGGGACGAAAGGGTCTTGTTTCCAGTTGAAACCCTGCCTTCTCGCAAGCTGAAAACACCTTTTTTCTGATGGTATATAAATGATTGCTTTCCTCAGTATCCGCCCAAAAAACACGGGGAGAAGTAACACTGCCGAAAAATCCAAGTTTGTTTATTTTCAGTGTTAATGCCGTCTCATTTCTAAGAACCGTTTTGACGTTTTTATCGGCTTCTGCAAGTTTGTCGGGCGGGGAACTGCCCAAAAACGCTAAGGTAATGTGGAGATCCTGATCATGAACCCAACGGCTAAAAAGGGTCCTTTCCTTTATTTTTTCCATATGCTCTTTCATGACTAATTTTGTTTCATCTGGTATTCTGACCGCAAAGAAAAAATGGGATTGATGTTCCATTGTTATGTTCCCTTCTCTAGATAATTCTAGTCTATTTTGTCCTAATTGTATCTAGTAGCAGACAGACTATTAGCCGATTTTTTTACAAAGAGTTAAAATTTATTTAATATTAGATAAGAAACTTAGTAATCAGTAAAAATGGAAAGGACGGTCCCCATGAAAGTAGTCAACAATATTGCAGAATTAATCGGAGATACACCATTCGTTAAATTAAATCGCTTAGCACCTAAAAATGGGGCATCGGTCTATTTAAAGCTTGAGTACTTTAATCCAAGCAAAAGCGTGAAAGACCGAGCTGCTTTTAATATGATCCTTGAAGCAGAAAAGGCAGGAAAATTAGTACCTGGTTCAACAATAATTGAGCCGACAAGTGGAAATACAGGAATCGGCCTCGCCATGAATGCCGCAGCACGCGGCTATAAATCAATTATCGTGATGCCAGATACGATGACACAAGAACGAATCAGTATCTTAAGAGCTTATGGTTCGGAAGTTGTCCTTACACCTGGGGATGAAAAAATGCCAGGTGCCATAAAAAAAGCACTTGAATTAGCAAATGGCATTCCAAATAGTTTCGTCCCGATGCAATTTGAAAATCATGCGAACTCCGATGCCCACCGATTGACTACCGCTGTAGAAATCATCGAGGCGATGAAGGAAATTGGGAAACCGCTCACAGCATTTGTTGCCACAGCTGGTACAGGTGGGACCATTACGGGTACAGGAGAAACGTTAAAAGCCCATTATGAAAATATAACAATTCACGTTGTTGAACCAAAAGGCTCACCTGTTCTATCAGGCGGGAAACCGGGTAAGCACAAACTTGTTGGGACCAGCCCAGGATTTATTCCAGCTATTCTGAACCAGAATGTCTATGATGAAATCCATCAAATCAATGATGAAGATGCCTATGATATAGCGCGTCGATTAGCAACTGAAGAAGGAATTCTAGTCGGACCGTCCTCGGGAGGGGCTTGCTTTGCTGCATTAGAAGTAGCGAAACGGTTAACTCCTAATGATGTCGTTGTTTGTATTGCTTGCGATACGGGGGAACGGTATTTATCGAGTGATTTGTTCCAGTTTTAAAAATATGGCTGTGTTATACATGGATCTTGATTTCCTCTTCAGGCACTTCGTTTTCCGTGGGTGTTGCGGGGAGCCTCCTCGTCGCATCGCTCCTGTGGGGTCTCCCCAGCCCCGTACTCCCGCAGGAGTCTCGCGTCTCGCGCCTTCCGCTCCAATCAACATGGCTAAATTATCTATAATAACTTTTAATACAACCTAATAAAAAAGACGTGGACACTTGAACTATAACCCGAATAATGGACACTATTAAAAAAGTCCGTTATTCGGGTTTTTCTGTGTCCATTTCACAAAAACCCGTTTATAATCATTTCAATGATATGAGCGGAGGACAAAAAATGAGTAAAATTATTTTCAATGAAATTCAAATGAAATTACTTGAACAGAACCCTAATGTACAACATGTATCTGATCGATCTATTTCCTATAAACCGGAGTTTAAGGTGGAAGCGGTTAAGGAGAATTCAAATGGTAAAGGTCCTGCTCAAATCTTTATTGAAAAGGGATTTGACTTAGAAATAATCGGGGCAGATAAACCAAGGAAATGTTTAGATCGCTGGAGGAAAACTTATGAGCAGTTTGGTGAGGATGGTTTCTTCACAGAACGACGAGGAAAAGGAAGTACAGGGAGACCGTCTTCCATGCCCCTTTCGGTGGAGGATAGCCTAAAAAAGCTGAAGCACGTATTAAATACTTAGAAGCAGAGCTTGAATTCTTAAAAAAGCTAGACGAACTCGAAAGGCAGGCGAAGAAGAAGAAAAAGTAACGACCTCAGAAAAGTATATGCTTATCGAACAAACTATTCGTAAGTTTAGTCTTAGCCATATGGTGAAATTCCTCTGCGAGAAAGCAGAAGTTGGTCGAAGTGGATATTATGCTTGGTTAAAGGCTGAAAGCAAGCGGTCTGAGCGAGAAGAAAATGATTGGAAGGATTATGAGTTAATTAAGGAAATATTTGTTAAGAAAAAGGGTTTCGCTGGGGCTTTAACAATTAAGATGATTTTAGAGAATGATTATTTTGTAGAGATGAACCATAAAAAGATTCGTCGCATTATGAGAAAGTATAATTTAGTAGCGAAACTCCGCCAGATGAATCCTTATAAACAAATGGCCAAAGCTACTCAAGAACATAAAACCCTGCCTAACCTATTAAATAGGGAATTTAACCAAGAAGAACCTGGGAAAGTACTATTAACTGATATTACGTATGTGTTTTACGGATCTTCACAACCTGCCTATTTGTCATGTGTAAAAGATACTTCTACTAGGGAAATTGTGGCTTACCATTTGTCCAAAACCTTAAAAATGGATCTGGTGTATACAACATTGGATAAGCTCTCTGTCGCACTTAATGGTCACGTCCATCCAGAAGCATTGATACACTCAGACCAGGGGTTCCATTACACGCACCCAGAGTTTCAAAAAAGAGTGAAAAAGATGGAACTTATTCAGTCGATGTCCCGTAAGGGAAATTGTTGGGATAATGCCCCAATGGAATCATTCTTTGGGCATTTTAAGGATGAAGTTGACTATTCTTCATGCGAAAGCTTTGAAGAATTACAAGAGTTGGTAGGTAACTATATTGAGGAATATAACAATAGCCGTTATCAGTGGAGCCTAAATAAAATGACTCCGGCACAATACCGAAGTCATTTATTAGCAGCATAAACGTCATGGTCTTTTTTTTAGACTGTCCATTTTATGGGTCACAGTTCAACTTCTGTGTTCACGTCTTTTTTTCTAATTTAGGATTTTATCTTTAAGTGCTCCACATTGTTTTTCAATTTCTTGCTCAAATAATTCCTGCAGACTTTTTGTAATAGGACCAGGAAAACCATCCCCCACACTCTTCCCATCCACCTCAATAATTGGCATCACCTCTGATGTAGTGCTTGATAGGAACACTTCATCTGCATCAAAAAGTTCATTGAGGGTGAATGTTCGTTCCTCAACAACAATGTTATTCCTTGCACAAATCTGCAGGATAACATCTTTTGTAATTCCCTTTAATATCAAGTTGTCCGATTGATGTGTAATAACCTTACCATTTTTAACAATAAAGATATTCGATGAACTTCCTTCCGTCACATCCAGGCTGCGATGTTGAATGGCTTCATAGGAGCCAACTTCAGCCGCTTTTTGTTTTGCTAATAAATTTCCTAGCAAATTCAAACTTTTTATATCACAGCGCAGCCAGCGAATATCTTCTGTAACGATTGTTGTTACACCCGTTTTTAGACTCTCTAATGGTCTAACTGCTTCTTTCGTATAGGCTACTAAACTCGGCCTTACATCTTCCGTTGGAAAAGCATGATTACGAGGTGCGACCCCTCTGGTAATTTGCATATAAATCGTCCCTAACTGAAGATTATTTTTCTCAACAAGCTCTTCAAGTAATTTCGTAAACTGCTCCATCGTAAATGTGAGTGTGATGCCAATACTCTCTAAACTTTTCACAAAACGATTAAGATGTTCCGTTACTGTGAACATTTTTCCGTTATAGACACGGATGACCTCGTAGACCCCGTCCCCAAATTGATAGCCACGGTCTTCCACATCAACCTTTGCCTCTGAACGTTCAATCATTTTCCCATCCAAGATTGCATATTTCATTCTCCATCTCCCCTTATATCTATATTATTCATTCATCGCCAGTTCATAAATTGCTTGAGCGTAAATAGCGGTTGCTTTCAGTAAATCATCAATATACATATATTCATCCTTTTGGTGGGCGATATCTGGTCTGCCTGGAAATAATGGTCCAAATGCGACCCCAGCTTTTAGGGAACGGGCGTATGTTCCTCCTCCGATCGCGATTAACTCCGCTTCGTCTCCTGTTTGTTCTTCATAAACTTTTTTCAGTGTTTGAATTAGGAACTCCTTTTCATCGACATGATGTGGTTTTGAGTCAGAAAAATTCTCTATCATAAATCCCTCATTACGCAAAAGATCATCCAGTTTTTCTTTGGTGGATTCCATTTTATTTGTAACTGGGTACCTGCAAGTCATGCCAATACTTCCACCCGATTCATCGGAGTAAAAAAGTTTACCAGGGTTGATCGTTAAGTCGCCGGAAATATCATCTGAATAGGCGATGCCTAGGTTTACCCCTCTTGAATCATTAAAAAAATAGCGGGATACGAAATGGAAATAGTGGGCAGCATTGGCATCCAAGTCCTGTTTAGAAAGAAACTCTGCTAAAAATACCCCTGCATTTATACCGTTTTTCGGTTCCATCCCATGAGCCGAGACACCCTTTACTTCTAAAATGAATTCTCCATTTTCGATTTTGTGATCATGCTCCAGTTGATATTCCTTCATAAAATTCGAAAATTGCTGGACCATTTCTTCCGGGTTTTCCTTAATGAGAAGGGTAGCTGCTGCAAAATCAGGTACCATGTTGTACCTTTTGCCTGAGCTAAAACGTAGAACTTTGGCAGTTGCCTCGTTTTCTCCATGAAGGAATTTTTTTTGAACCATATCAAAATCAGCAATCCCTTTTTCTGCATTAATAATCGGGAAATCTGCATCAGGGGCAAATCCTAAAGACGGCATTTCTTCATGTTTAAAATAATGTTCGACGCAGCGCCAATTACTTTCTTCATCCGTACCGATAATCATTCGGACACGCTTTTTAAGTGGCAAACCGAGTTCTTTAACGATTTTCATTGCATAATAGGCGGCCATTGTCGGTCCCTTGTCATCTAATGCACCACGGGCAAAAATCTTCCCTTCGCGAATTTCCGCACCAAAAGGGTCACTGGTCCACCCATCACCTTCTGGAACCACATCCACATGACAAAGGATGCCAAGCAATTCTTTTCCCTCGCCAAATTCCAGATGTCCTGCCAGGTTCCCCACATTTTTCGGGATAAAACCATCCTTTTCCCCAAGGTTTAGCATGAAATCAAGCGCCTCTTTCACCCCTTTTCCAAGCGGTGCATCAGCAGATGGATTCTCTTCATCTAAAAGACTTCTTATATGTAATAGATCCTGTGTGTCCTTAATCAAAGACTCTTTTCTTTTTTCAACTTCACTCATCCAATCAATCTTTGTCAATTCTGTCCCCCCCCTATAATTGATGAAATCACTTCTATAGTAACAATATCATTATTCCAATTCTGTTATCAATTTTGCTTCAACTTTTTTATCATGCAAAATGATACAAACCAATTTAACTAAAAATTCAAATAATTTGTCATAATCCATACATTATCGCCCATAAGCTATAGTAAGAGTATTGTAAGGGAGGGCGAATATCCGAACAATTTGTGTTAAATTTTGATGATTATTTTGTAAAATAAAGTATATTGGTGGAAATTTTTAAAATTTGTGGTTACAATAAGGGTAGATGGAAGTCATCTACGTATCCACAGTAAACATCCATAAAAAGGAGTTGTCTGCGCGGAAAAGAAAACTACATATTCTTGAAGAGTAATCTTCATACAGGCTGTCGGTAGAGGGATTTAGCCA
This sequence comes from Neobacillus drentensis, assembly GCF_036962765.1. GTDB lineage: Bacteria > Bacillota > Bacilli > Bacillales > Cytobacillaceae > Neobacillus > Neobacillus drentensis_C. The sequence goes on along the minus strand of NZ_JBALOS010000027.1, from coordinate 61,395 downwards.
TAGGTTTGAAAAAAGGATAGGGAGTGGTTCTTTGAAACCTTCGACTAACCGGATGTTAAACCGCATCAAATGTATCTACATGTTTATTCGCAATAATGGAACTGTCACAACGCAGGAACTTGTAGAGGAATTTGGTATCACTCCTCGCACCATACAACGAGATTTAAATGTCTTAGCCTACAATGACTTGGTAATAAGCCCAAGCCGCGGAAAATGGACGACTACGCAAAAGAGAGTAAAAATGACTTCATAACAAAAAAAGTAATCACATATGATTTAATAAAAAAAGCACACGAGCTCACGCTCGCGTGCTTTTTATTTGACTAACTTTCAAGGCTGATCATGTACTTGATTAGTGATTTGTTTATATTCTTGTTCACTTAAAATACCGAGTTTCCTAAAAACATATGAATACATGAAAATCCTCCGCTGTAATCGAGGGGTTATGAACATATGCATCATCCTCCTACTTTCTTTTATTATATTCGCCACTTCAAACAAAGTTTCCTTCAACCAAAAAAAATTCTTACAGCTAATATTTTAACCTTTACCAAAATTGACTAAGCATGAGAACGTGATTGACAGATTTCGATAGTATGGTATATTAATATAACAATTACTTTAGCGCTTAAAAGCGTCTAAGCAAAAAAGAGAAGTGGGTAGAGGACATGAAAAATAATCAACAGAATTTACAAAAGGGGCTATTGCCAAGGCACGTCCAGTTTATAGCCTTAGCTGGTATGATTGGTACAGGGATTTTTAAAGGCAGTTCCGATACATTATCGATTGCAGGACCTAGTGTAGTTGTTGCCTATTTAATTGGTGGTTTATTACTTTTTATCATTATGACTGCCTTAGGAGAAATGGCGCTTGCCTTTCCAAACTTAAATGTACAGCATTTAGTATACAAAGCATTTGGATTCCAAGTTTCTTATATCGTAGGATGGCTTTACTGGATCAATTGGATTATTGTAACCGTCGTTGAACTATTGGCAGCTGGAAGTTTTTTGCAATTTTGGTTTCCAACGATACCATTATGGCTGCTAAGTTTCCTTTGCGCCGTTGTCATTGTAGGAATTAATTTAACCCAAGTGAAATATTATGGGGAACTTGAATTTTGGTTTGCAGGAGTTAAAATTATCGCCCTTGTCGCGTTTATCATTTTAGGTTTTTCACTCCTATTTGGACTTATTCCCAGCTCGATTCAGGATCCGCTCGCCAACTATACAGAACACGGTGGGTTTTTCCCGCATGGATTGGGTGGAACGTTCAGCGCCTTTTTAGTGGTGATGTTTTCTTATGGCGGCTCGGAATTAATCGGGATAGCTATAACTGAAACAAAAGATGCCGAGCGAGTGCTGCCAAAAATAATTAAAGGTGCGATATGGCGTGTTATCATTTTTTATATTTTACCTATTCTTATTATTTGTGGACTTATGCCTTGGGACAAAGTTACGGGTGCAGACAGCCCCTTCGTTCAGGTGTTCAGTGCAACTGGCTTACCGGGAGCAGCACATATTATGAACTTTGTTCTATTAACTGCCGTCCTTTCGGCTGCAAATTCAGGAATCTATGCGACATCGAGAACGCTTTTTTCGATGGCACAAAGTGGTGTTGCCCCGAAGGTTCTAGCAAAACTCTCTACAAAGGGAATTCCATTAACAGGAATCATACTTACAAGTGTATGTATACTAGTAGGTGTTTATTTAGCTTATTTAACACCTAGTCAGGTAATCGGTTATCTTATGACGATTCCGGGATTTACCGTTATGTTAATCTGGATCAGTATTTGCGCTGCACAATTAAAACTAAGACCGCTCTACAAAAGTCAACCGGCTTTTCAAGTGAAATGGTATCCATTCACAACCATCTTCGCGATTGTATCTATAAGTGTTATCTTTATTGGATTTGTGTTTAATCCAAATAATCTTATTGGTACATCAGTCAGCTTGGCCACGTTTGGCATGCTAATCATCCTCTCATTTGTTGTAAAAAAAAATGATTTTAAAGAAATTACTGTTTCATAAAACAAGGCTTTGTTGCACTTGCCTGTTGATTTCCGCTCCAATCAACAGGGTGCCAAAACAACAATGAGCTTTAACAGAGATAAATACAAAAAAGGCCATCAACAACAAGTTGGCCTTTTTTGCTTTTTTCAAAGAGAAAGCCTAGAAAAATATTCGATCACATACTGACGAAATTGTTGTCCTGCCTTAGATAAATAACGCCTCTTTGACCAGCCCAGCCCGATGGTCCTTTGGCATTTTGGTTCAATAATACTCAGTTTGTTTGGATAGGGATTCGTCTTATGGAGTAACGAAATTTCCGGAATGAAAGCAATACCTAATCCTTGTCTTACCAATTCCCCAATCACCCCAGGCTCATCCCCTTCAAAAGCAATGTTTGGAACAAATCCTGCCTCACGACAAAATTCATCTGTTACGTTTCTAAACCCGAAACCAGTATTCATACTGATAAATGGTTCATCCTTAACTTCATGGAGAAATATTTTCTCTTTCCCCGCTAGCTGGTGTTCCGGAGGAACAATTAAGTAAATCTCTTCTGTCATTAGAGGTTCCCAAACAATTTCCTCCCCCTCAATCGGCACCGATGAAATACAAAAATCAATCTCAGCCTTTTCAAGCTGACTTTTCATAGAGGATGTTGACTCCAAAACTTGTTGAAATGTAACATTGGGAAATTCCTTTAAAAAAGAACTCAATAAATCAGGAAGTACTCTTGGAATGCTTACAGCTAAGGTAATTTGTGTTTGCCCCTGATGGGCTCTTTCCGCGATCTCTCTTTTCCCCTCATTTAATTCTAAAAACATTCTATTTACTCGTTCTAAAAATAGTTTTCCATAGTCGTTTAGCCTGAGCTGCCGATTTTTCCGATCAAATAATGGAACACCCAGGTCTTCCTCTAATCGGGCTATCGTTTTACTTAAAGAAGGCTGAGCAATTTGAAGTTCTTCAGCAGCTTTGGTCATATGCTCCAGTCTGGCTACGGTCTGAAAATACTGTAATTGTAAAAACTCCATTATACCCCCCCTTTTTCAATAGCTTGAAAGCTACTAATTGATAACTAATTATATATTATACAATATGGCAAAAAGTATTTATCATAGTGGTTATGTAAAAAAATTAAAGGTTAAGGGGTAGTTTATGAAAGGAATTCACTTAGTATTTAGAGATTTAAAGATGATGTGGAACCATAAGCATGGAAGGATTGCTTTAGTGTTTCTATTAATTGTTCCATTAATATATTCTGGTCTCTTTCTCGCAGGTTATTGGAATCCTTATGGGCGTTTAGATCAACTTCCAGTCGCTGTCGTTAATCTAGATCAAGGTGCGATGATGGATAACAAGTCGATTGAAGCAGGTCAGGAATTTGTCAAAAACTTAAAAGAAAACAAGGATCTGAAGTTCTCCTTCCTCTCTGAAAACGCCGCAAACCAAGGTTTAAAGGATGGGAAATATTATATGGTGCTGACAATTCCAAAGGATTTTTCACAAAAAATCAGTACACTAATGGATGAACATCCAGTGCAGGCAAACCTGCATTATAAAATAAACCCGGGAAAAAACTTCGTTGCTTCACAAATAAGTACTACTGCGACGGAAAAAATGAAAACAAAAATAGCGGCCAGCATTACCAAATCCTATGCTGATGGAGTATTTTCAAAGTTTATTGTGTTAGCAGACGGGTTACGTGAAGCCGGCGATGGAGCCTCAAAAATTAATAAAGGAACGGTGGATGCCAAGAATGGAATGATTCAACTTTCAGATGGTGTCCATCGCTTAAATGATGGGGCAAAAAAGCTAGAGGATGGAAGTCAGCAACTTTCCACCGGGCAAGAAAAATTAACGAAAGGGCTTGACGGTTTAAAAGATGGCTCTCACTCTCTTTCGAATGGCATCGAACAGCTTTCACAAGGTCACACAACTTTAGAATCTGGGATGGAACAATTATCTAAAGGCATGCAATCTTTTGTCTTGAGTAGTGAAAAGTTATCCCAAGGTCAAGAAGGAATGAAAGACAAAACCGATCATTTAACAAAAGCTGTAGAACAATTTATTAAACATCATCCTGAGATGCAAGATGACCCGGTCTTCCAACAAATTGCCGCTATGTCAACTGGCCTTTCCAAGGCAGCTGATTCATTGAGCAGCGGGCAAGCCCAACTTGCACAGGGGGCAAATCAATTAGTTCAAAGTCAAGAAAAAGTCCAAGATGGGATGAATAGGTTCGGAAATAAAATGGACGAAGCAGCCAACGGGGCAAAAAAATTGTCTGAGGGCACAATTCAATTTTCCAATGGTTTCTCTCAATGGAAAAATGGTTTTTCCTCTTTAAACACTGGAATTAACGATTTAGCAAACGGCGGTAATAAACTAGATAATGGCACAAATCAATTAGTAGATGGTTTGAGTCAATTGACAGTGGGTTCAGACAAGTTAGCCTCTAAATTAAATGATGCGGCGCAACAAACATCAAGTATTCATAATAATAATCAATTAACTTCAATGTTTTCTGAACCCGTCAAATTAATAGAATCAGATTTATCCGAGGTTCCGAATTACGGCACCGGAATTAGCCCATATTTTCTTTCTTTGGCATTTTATGTAGGAGGAATTATGGCGGCTAACATTCTTCCACTAGGACGCAGACAAGACTTATTGGTCAATGGAACGCAACACTATATAAATAAGCTTGGACTAAAGTACTCGATCGCGTTAATCCAAGTGTTAATTGTCGATTTGGTAGTCCTTTTTGGATTCAAAATCCATGTAGCTAGTGTTCCATTGTTTATTTTATCCAGTGTCATTGTCTCCTTTACCTTCATGACGTTTATCCTTATGTTAGTGACCTTGTTTGGTGTAGTAGGTAAATTTATGGCAGTCACTTTACTGGTCTTACAATTAGCAACATGTGGCGGAACCTTCCCTGGTGAATTGAGTAATCCTGTCCTTAGCAAAATCGGAAGCATTTTACCAATGTCCCATTCGTTACAAAGTTTCCAAGATGTTATATCTCTAGGAAACTGGGCTCAACTTCAACAGCAAATACTAATCTTACTCATCTACCTAGTAATTGCTGGAGTTATTGGATGGGTGACTAGTCATCTTCAACATTCTAAACAATCTGAGGAGCTTTCTTTATAAAAACTAAAAAAGTGATACCCAATAAATAAATGGGTATCACTTTTTTCATTCTTTTTTGTTGTCTGACTTATCCATTTCAGGATGAAGCTGTTTAACTTCTTGATCATCAGATTCAACAAAAAGCCTAAGTGCTGACAATTTATTTTCCCAAAATAGCTCAAAATATTGAAGCCAATCTTTTAATTCAAATAAGGGTTCTGGCTCAAGCTTGTACCTAGTTTCCCTGCCAGCTTTCCGTTCCTTTACCAGTCCCGCCTCTCGTAGGACACGTAGATGCTTTGATACGGCGGTCCGGCTTATCGGAAAGTGTTCACTTATTGCAGTGACAGGCATTTCTTCCTTGCTAAGCAGTTTTAACAACTTTCGTCTTGTTGGATCAGCGATGGCTTGAAAGACATCATGCTTTGCCGATAAAGCTGCCATTTATGCCTCAACATATGCTTGTAATTTTTTGACAAGACCTGCCCAGCCCTGATTCATGTTTTCACGAATTGGAGTATGTGGCGCACCAAATTCAGTTACTTTGTTCGCGTCCCAACCGCTATGGATTAAAGTTAATTCTGTTTTATCATCCAGTTCTTTTAGTTCAAATGTTAGTGTCCAATCTTTCCCCCAATTAAAAGTAAGACGGTTTGGTGGATCAACATGTGTTACCTTACATGGCGACATCCCAAATTGCGCTGCATTTAAATGAAATTCATGACCCTCGATAGGCTGAAGATCATTCGGCATGAACCATGCACCCAATCCCTCTGCTGTCGCTACTGCATCCCATACTTTTGCAATCGGAGCATTATAAACGACTGTATACTTAATATCCTCTAATGTTGCTTGTGACTCGTTACCCATATGAATTGCCTCCTCTAATAGTGATGCGATTATTTCTTAAATTACGAAACCACTTGGTTTCATATAAAAACTATATAACACCTTTTGGTTGCACGTCAAGTGTATCTTTTTTACTTGGGAATGGGATAGGCAGTAAAATAATGCTACTGTATAGATGAAGCAGGAAACCAAATTCTTATAAATCCGAGGTCATGATCATGTTAAATTCTCAATATTTACGAAGAGTTAATTTGAAGAGAGAGGAAATTCCCTCTTTTCATAAATATCCCTTTAATCTGCCCAGTATAAAGACATTTGACGAACTATCCTTTCATCCAAAAGTTACCTTTCTCATTGGTGAAAATGGCATGGGTAAGTCTACTTTGCTTGAAGCGATTGCGGTTGCGCTAGGTTTTAATCCTGAGGGCGGTTCCTTTAATTTCAATTTTTCAACCTATGATTCACATTCTCCACTTGTGGACTACCTTAAAATAATTAAAGGAATTGAAAAGCCTAAGGATGGTTTTTTCCTTCGGGCAGAAAGTTTTTATAATGTTGCATCCAATATTGAGGAGCTGGATAAAGGCGGCGGCGGCCGTAAAGTGATTGAATCCTTCGGTGGAGTTTCCCTCCATGAGCAGTCACATGGTGAGGCCTTCTTTGCTACATTTCTTCATCGTTTTAGCGGAAATGGAATATACCTTTTAGATGAACCGGAAGCAGCCCTTTCCCCACTGCGGCAGATGTCGATGCTGACAAGAATTCATGATTTAGTGAACGATCATTCTCAATTTATTATCGCTACCCATTCGCCCATCATCATGGCATTCCAGATGCGAAGATCCTTGAATTTACAGAAGAAGGTATCAAGGAATGCACCCTTGAAGACACAAATCATTATCGGATTATGAAACAATTTTTTGATGACAAAAATAGGATGCTTCATCATTTGTTAGATACTTAATTTTTCAGATGGAAAAAGAGCGCGGTGACACCCGTGCTCTTTTTATTGGACAATATTTTTTCCATAAAAGATTTCATCCATCTCAATCTTTAACCGCTCCGTAATCTCAATATGTTCTTCAGGGGTTAAAGTATCTTTTGTATATCCAAATAAATAATTATTTAAATCGAATTCGCGTAACTTGCATTTCGTGTGAAAAATATGTTCCTGATAAACATTGACATCAATCATATCGAACAATTCACCAACATTCTCTGGGATATAATTCTGAATCGAATTGATTTCATGGTCAATAAAGAGTTTGTGCCCCGATTTATCCCTTGTAAACCCGCGTACACGGTAATCAATGGTCATTACATCCGTTTCGAACGATCGAATCAAATAATGAAGTGCCTTCAGCGGCGATATCTCCCCGCAGGTAGACACATCGATGTCTGCTCTAAATGTACTAATTCCTTCATCTGGGTGAAATTCAGGGTATGTATGGACCGTGATATGGCTCTTATCTAACTGCATGACCACTGATTCCGGCAACGGTCCTGGAGATTCTTCAAAGGATTCAGATGGTGCATTGGAAACCGGCCCTTCAGAAACTAAAAGCGTCACGCTCGCACCAGCTGGTTCAAAGTCTTGGCTGGCCACATTTAATACATGAGCACCAATGATATCTGAAACATGTTTTAATATTTTTTGGAGCCTGTCTGCACTGTATTGTTCATCAATATACTTTAAATACGCTTCACGCTCATCCCGCGTTTTTGTAAAACAAATATCATACATATTAAAGCTCAACGATTTCGTTAAGTTATTAAAGCCGTGTAATTCAATTGCCTGCTCGTGTGTAAGTTTCATGACAGTTCCCCCTTAGAATTAAGGTTTCCTTTTCAAGTAAATATTATTAAGATACCCATCCAACAACCTTGTTACTTATTATTTTCAAATGTTTTTATCTTATTTATAATTATTATAATTTAATATTTACTTTCAATTAATATATGTTATAATAAATTCAGATAAGATAATAGGAGGAATGCTAAATGACAGTTGAACAAATAATTAACCAACAAATCGCAAATTGGAATGTACTATATACTAAATTACATCGTTTTCACTGGTATGTGAAAGGGCCTCACTTCTTTACCTTGCACGCAAAATTCGAAGAATTATATGAGGAAGCAGCAGCAACAATGGATGAGTTTGCAGAACAATTATTAACGATTGGCGGTCGTCCTGTTGCTACTCTTAAAGAGTATCTTCAACTCGCAACAATTGAGGAAACCAATCAAACTCTTACAGCCGAAGAGATGGTACAAACGATCGTCCATGATTTTTCTTTACTTATTGATGAGTTAAAAGCTGGGATGGAAGTCGCTGAACAAAACAATGACGAAGTAACTAGTGATATGTTTTTAAGCCTAATTGGCAAACTCAACAAACATAACTGGATGTTCCAATCATTCCTACAAGCTTAAATTTATTGTTAACAAAAAAGAAATTTTCAAATAGTTGATTTAGAAACATTGCTGCATGTAAAAGCATATAAATAGACAAAAAAAAGAAAAAACAATTCTGCTTTTTCTTTTTTTATGACTATTTTACTTGATAATTTCTCAATAACTCTACTTCTTCATCTGTCAGTTCTCGATATTCCCCTAACTCCAGTGTTTCATCTAACGGCAAAGGCCCCATCGAAATCCGCTTTAGATAGACCACCTTTTTACCAACCGCTTCGAACATTCTTTTCACTTGATGAAATTTCCCCTCAGTAATCGTTAGTTCAATATCGGATCGGATTCCAGATTTTAGTATTTTCAATTCTCCTGGCTTAGTTTCGTAACCATCATCCAAGGTGACCCCATGAGCAAATGCCTCTATATCATCCTCAGTTACTTCACCATCGATGACAGCAAAGTAGGTCTTCGGTACATGCTTTTTCGGAGAAAGCAACCGGTGCGACAACTGACCGTCATTAGTGATGAGCAGTAATCCTTCTGTATCTTTATCCAACCTGCCAACAGGAAACGGTTCATAAACCTGGTCCTCAAGCTCTAATAAATCAATGACAGTTTCTGTCTTCGTATCTTCTGTCGCTGATAACACTCCCGGTGGTTTGTTCATCATCAGATAGATGTATTCTTTGTATTCAATAATTTCCCCGTTTAGTGTCACGGTTTGCGTGGATGGATCCACATGCTGTTTTGCATCTTTTACTACAACATCATCAACTTTTACCGAGCTGCTTTTTAATAGCTGTTTGACTTCCTTTCGGCTGCCATAGCCAAGGTTAGCCAGCAATTTATCTATTCTCAATGGTTCCATCTCCTTTTGCAGAAGATTTTTAAAATCTTAACCTTAGTTTTTGCTTAATTCTATCAACCCTGTCACCAAATAAACGGTTCACTAATCCTGATTTCAGTCCCAAGTAAAAATAGATGACGGCTCCCACTCCAGCACTTAACACGATAAGCAAGACTGATTGACTCTTGGAAGCAGGAGACAGGAATAATAATAGTAGTTTATAGACAATTTCTGTACCGCCCCACATCAAACCTGCGAATATCACAATCAATAAACTCCTCCGCCATACAAGTCGGAATTGATAGCGGGAAAATGTCTTGATTACAATTAGATTTATCACAATCGCTACGGTATACCCAAGTGCTGTTGCGAGTACGGCACCTCTGGTTTCAAACATTTTAATTAAAGGAATATTTAGCGAAAATTTTACTAAAAGACCCACAAGTAAGCTTAAGATAGTAAAGCGCTGTTCGTTGATGCCTTGTAATATGGCTGCTGTAACTGAATAGAGAGAAAAGAGAATCGCAACAGGTGCATATGCGGCTAATACTTGTGTCCCTAGGTTATCATGCTCATAGAAAGTGGTGTAAACCGGTTCTGCCAATAAAGAAAGTCCAATCGCTGCTGGTAATGTTAAAAATAGCAGCACTTGAAAGGTTTGATTTAGTTGACGGTTTAGGTTTTTGCTGTCATTCTCGACAAATGCCTTTGTAATGCTTGGTACGAGTGTTAAAGAGAATGCTGTTGCGAGTGAAACTGGAATAATCACAATTTTATGTGACTCGAAATTCAGTATACCAAAAGCGGTATCTGCTAATTTCTCATTAATTCCCAACTCCACCATTGCTCGCGTTAAAGTAATTTGATCAATAAATTGAAATAACGGATTCGCAATCCCGACAAAAACGAACGGAGCAGCGTAAATAAAGATTTCTTTATATATATCCGTTAAAGAGACGGTGATTGTCCCTTTATCATGTTCAAGGAGTTCGTCCAAATAAGGTTTTCTTTTGAACCAATACCAAAATAAAACGACTAGCCCCCCGATGGCGCCGATAAAGGCTGCAAAGGTGGCCACACTAACTGCAGAAACAATAGTACCATTTAAAAATTTCAGGACCACATAGGCCCCTGCAAGTGTGAATGCAATTCTCACAATTTGTTCGACAACCTGTGAAACCGCTGATGGCCCCATGGATTGATGTCCCTGGAAGTAACCCCTGATTAAACTCATAAATGGAACAACAATCAATGCAAAGCTAACAGCACGTATTACCGTTATTACATCGGCCAGTTGTCCTTTTCCGGGATGACTTAGTTCAGCCAACAGAGGTGCTGCAAAATACATGACCAAGAATGCTACAAACCCCGTCAAGAGCATAACCACTAGTCCTGATTTAAAAAGCTTTCGGCCAACGGCATATTCTTCGAGCGCATTATATTTTGCAATAAATTTTGAAACTGCCAGCGGTACACCCGCCGTAGCGATACTGATAAAGATGGTGTATGGGACATACGAGAACGAATAAAGCTGTGTCCCCTGTTTTCCAACGATTTGATAGAACGGAATAACATAAATTAATCCGATAACCTTAGATAGTATGGTTCCAAACGTTAAAATAAATGTTCCCCGTAAAAGCTTTGATTGCATACAATCCCTTCCTACCCGAAGAAATACGTGCGCTTTTTCACAAAAATAATTCGACTTTTTTTGCACACTATTAGTAGTTTACAACTTCTTGCTCTCTGACGCTACTAACAACTAAATGAAATTTATAAAATATGGTCACATTCGTTTTATTTTGATGATAAATGTTTATAATGGAATGATGGATTACTATAAAGTTGGTGTAAATATGGAATATGATGTCATTGTCATCGGCGGCGGCCCATCCGGGTTAATGGCTGCCATTGCAGCCGGTGAAAAAGGTGCTAAAGTCCTTTTAATTGATAAAGGAGACAAACTCGGCAGAAAACTAGCAATTTCCGGAGGAGGACGCTGTAACGTCACCAATCGCCTGCCAATCGAAGAAATTATCAAGCATTTGCCGGGAAACGGAAAATTTTTATATAGTGCTTTTTCGATCTTTAGTAATGAAGATATTATTAAATTCTTTGAGAAATTGGGAATTGCCTTAAAGGAAGAAGATCACGGGCGGATGTTTCCAGTTTCTGATAAAGCACAGTCCGTTGTAGACGCATTACTAATTCAATTAGAAAAACTTCATGTACGCGTCTTCAAAAATAGTCCTGTTCGTGAGCTTATCTATGAAAATGAGCATGTTTCAGCTGTGGTTCTTAAGGACGGTCAAACCATATCGGCTAAATCCATCGTGATTGCTGTCGGGGGGAAGTCTGTCCCTCATACGGGTTCAACAGGTGATGGCTATGCCTGGGCTGAAAAAGCTGGCCATACGATTACAGAGCTGTTTCCAACAGAAGTACCCGTTACCTCTAATGAACCCTTTATTAAAAACAAAGTGCTTCAAGGGTTATCGTTAAGAGATATCGACTTGAGTGTCTTGAACCCAAAAGACAAGCCAATCATCTCACATCGAATGGATATGATTTTTACCCATTTTGGGCTTAGCGGTCCAGCCGTCCTTCGCTGTAGTCAGTTCGTGGTAAAGGCCATGAAAAAGTGGAAATTAAAAGAAGTAACCATGAGCCTTGATGTCTTGCCTGATAAAAAAGAGGAAGAAGTTTTTCAAGAAATTCTTGCGCTTGTAAAAAGTGAGCCTAAGAAAAGTATTAAGAATACGCTCAAAGGGCTAGTCCCGGAACGATACCTACTTTTTCTATTAGAACAAAATGGGGTTGATCCAGCTGAGCAAGGCGGTACAATCTCCAATGAGAAAATTCGCAGTTTTTCTAAAAGCTGCAAGCAATTCCTTGTAAAAGTAAATGGTACCCTGCCACTTGAAAAAGCTTTTGTCACTGGCGGCGGTGTGTCCGTTAAAGAAATTGAGCCACAAACGATGGGTTCGAAATTCATGAATGGATTATATTTCTGCGGTGAAATTCTTGATATCCATGGCTATACCGGTGGTTATAACATTACCTCTGCGCTTGTAACGGGAAGATTAGCTGGGACCAATGCTGCCCTGTCTGCAAAAAATAAAAAGGTCTGACAAGTTGTCAGGCCTTGTAAATGATCATCGCTGAAAAACAATAAATCTGCTCCTCTTCTTCTTCCTCCGCCATTGCGGCCACATTATATTTAATATCCAGTAAGCTTGTTTCATCTATGCCTTTTAAAAAATGATTCATTTCCTTTTCCAAATCCTTCTCATGCTCCCGATCAAACAGTTTCACCTGTATCAATGTTCTCTCCCTCTCTTTTTTTACTATCATTCTAACCATTTTTCTGAATTTTAAAAATTATCTCCTGAAAAAAGTTAAGTTTTTTTTAAGTTTGCACTTGTAAACTCCATTTAAGAAAGACAGTTTCACTATTTGAAAGGAGAAAAAACATGGATAAAAAACAAAAAATCTCATGGGTCGTTAGTTTTGGAAGCCTAGCATTAGTAGCTGGAATGGTCTCCTATTTTGGACTATCGAATGGCGGTCAAACGAATAATAAAGTTGCATTTCATCAAGGACAGCCTGCAAATAATAATTCAATTCAGCCATCACAAGATGACCTTTCTACACAACAGCGTCCCGGTCGTGGACATGGTTTCGACCAATCCTTTAACGGTGAAAATTCATCGCAATTCAATCAAAATGATGGTTCAACCAATAATTTTGATAATAATGATCAGTCCACAGCAGATAACGAACAATTCTATGGAAATAGCAACCAGCAAGGTGCTCAATTCTCAAATGACGGTGGTCCTGAAATGGGCCATCAAAGCGGATATGATACAACTACAGGTGGAACCTGATGTATACTTACCGGTTCCTCTCTATGAGTACAGCTGTTCAAATCTCGCTTAGTCATGAGTTGTTTGCCAACGATATGATGCCCATCTACAAGCTATTTGAATTAATAGAGAACACTTGCAGCCGTTTCCGTTCTGATAGTGAACTATCGCAATTAAACCAACAGGTTGAAAAAGAAGTCATGGTTACAAGTGAGATGTTTTCCATATTATCTGACGCCCTGCGATTTTATAAAGAAACAGAAGGTATTTTTAATCCTAGCATTCTATCAACGCTTGAAAATCATGGTTATGAAAAATCGATTGAACTGATAAAGGGGAAGGAATTAGAATTACCAGCTCCTTCATCCGTGACAGCTATTCATTCGCAGCCTTTTCTATTAAATGAAAGTAAACGTGCTGTAACCCTATTAGCAAAAATTGACCTTGGGGGAATAGCCAAGGGCTGGGTGATTGATCGCGCCTCACAACTTTTAGAAAGGTTAGGTTATGGCTATATCAACGTGGGCGGCGATATCCGGATTTTGGGGACGTTACCACGGCCATTAAATATTGGGATCGAGAGTCCATTTGCAGAAAAAGAGATGATTTCTTCGATTCAGGTCGAAAACGGGGCGCTCGCTACTTCAACTAGCATGAAAAGAAAGTGGCTAATGAATGGGGAGTTGTTTCATCATTTAATTGATACTCGGACAGGCAAACCTAGTAAAAGCACTATTGTCTCTGCAACCGTTACTGCCCCAACTGCTTTGGAAGCGGACGTTTGGGCAAAAACTGCTCTTTTACTTGGTGAACAGGATGGCCAAGAATGGGTTACTAAAAGAAGTGTTAACGCTGTGTTCATAACTAAAGACGGAGATATTTGGAGAGGAGGAAAGTAATTTGGAAATGTTTGAATGGTATATGATTCGTGCAACAGGTTTGGCAGCATATTTTTTACTTTACTTGTCAGTCCTTATTGGACTCTACTCCCAAGTACAGAAAAAGCGAAAACAAAAGGTCACTGCCTCGCTATTTTTGCACGAGTCACTATCTAATTGGGCCCTGTATCTTGTCATGGGACACGTAGGATTTTTATTAATTGATTCGTATATCTCATTACAATGGTTTGAGGTACTCATTCCGTTTAATACGGACTATAAGCCCTTTCCAATGGCCCTGGGAGCATTTTCTCTATATTTTTTAATCATGACGATCGTAACATCGAAAGCAAGGAAAAAGATTGGCTATCAGAAATGGCGTAAATTACATGCATTGAATCCGATTCTCTATATACTCGTTACGATACATGGTTTATTAATAGGTACAGATATTCAAGCGGCTGTGCTTGCAGCAGTCAATATCCTCCCGCTAATCATTATCGGAAGTATGTTGTTGAAAGATAAACCTAAACTTGATGTCACTCATTGACAAAGTGAAAAACCGATTCCAAATAGTTATATGTCTTTGATGTAATAAAATTGCTACAATTTCAATTCTTGTTCGGGTGCCGGATACTTTTGAATTGCTTTAAGAAGCCCTAACTTCGTAATCTCTAAAAACCATATACCTTCTGAAGTCGATTCCTTAACGCACAGGAATTCGGCTTTTTTAATGGGTTGAAACTTCCTTAGCGTAGTTAAACCGCATGTTCCTGACGCTACCGCTACTGGGGTGACTCTATTTTTCCGCAGAATAAATTACAAAAATCCGCATTTGTAATATAGCACCTCCCGGACAAGCAGCATTTAATATACAGAAGTCAAAAATAAATTATAACAAAGGAAGGAATGATTCATATGTGTGGATCACATAAAAATAAAACATCATTTTGCTGCCCGGAAGCAGAGATTTTTACAGAAGAAATTTGTGGTAACCTTCAAGGACCGATTGACCAGGTAGTGTGGACAGCACCTTCACCAAGCGACTTTATTCAAGGCACCTTCACGGTGACTAACACTGGAAGTTCACCATTTATTTTTTCGGTTAATGGCATTGTCCAAACCGTGCCACCAGGAAACACTGTATCATTATCGGTGAATAACCCAACTACGTTTATAGTTACTTTAGGTGCAGAAGATAGAGGTAGATTTTGCATCACTTTGTACAAGCGTCTTTTCGCTTAATCCATTCATACTATCCGAACATACGATAATATTTGAGGTCACCCTAGTAGTTTGCTACCTGGGTGATTTTGTTTTCCATACGAATATATTACGAAAATCCGCATTTGGTGTAGCACCCTGTGGACAAGCTTCATTTAATAGTAGTGTAAGTCAATTTTATAAAAAGAAAGGAGTGATTTATATGTGTGGATCACATAAAAATAAAACATCATTTTGCTGCCCAGAAGCACAAATTTTTACTGAAGAAATTTGTGGTAACCTTGAAGGACCGATTAACCAGACGGTGTGGACAGCACCTTCACCAAGCGACTATTTTCAAGGTACCTTCACAGTGACTAACCTTGGAATTACACCATTTATTTTTTCGGTTAATGGCATTGTCCAAACCGTGCCAGCCGGAAACACTGTATCATTATCAGTGAATAACCCAACTATCTTTGTAGTTACTTTAGAAGCAGATGATAGAGGTAGATTTTGCATCACCTTGTACAAGCGTCTTTTCGCTTAATCCATTTATAACAAAAGGGAGGACAGACACTACCGGCTTTTCCGGTGGTCTGCCTCCCCTTTATTTTTGTTGGTAACCCATTTGTGTAATGACTAATTTTGCCATTTTACTTAGATATAAAAAAAGGCTAAAATGGTCTATTTCCTACCTACTTAATAAGAAATATTAAAGCGAAAATGATCTTACTCAGTCAAAAAGCATAGCTTTTATATTGGTGCATACGAAAATGCACTGCTTAATGCAGTGCATTTGATTGTGCCATTTCCTAAATTAATTAGCCCAGAATAGGAATATGTTTACTTAGGATTCGTTTATTCTGTGTATTCCGTCTCTCCCGCCCATGCGAGCATCCCGCCAACCATATTACGGACCTTAAATCCCTGGTCCTGTAAATAATGGCAGACATTCCCACTTCGAGCACTGGAGCGGCAGATAAAGATATATTCTTGATCCTTGGCAAAATAGTCGAGATGATCAGGGATCTCACCCATACGGATATGCTTTGCCCCTGGGATCATCCCAAATACGACCTCATGATCTTCCCTTACATCAACGAGCTCGAGTTTTTCCCCTGCCTCAAGCTTTTTTTGTAACTCTTCTGGTGTAATCGTTTGAATTTCTTCCATCAAGTCCATCCCCTTTAGGAAAAACAGCCCCAGAGGAGGGGCTATTCATTTATTCTAATTTGCGACGATATTAACAAGCTTTCCTGGAACCGTAATTACCTTGCGAATTGTTTTTCCTTCAATTTGTTCCTTTATGTGGGCATCTTCCATTGCGATTCCTTCAAGTGACTCTTTACTTGCATCTGTTGGTACCATTAGCTTTGTCTTTACTTTACCATTGACTTGGATGACAATTTCAACTTCCTCATCCACTAGTTTTGCCTCATCATATGCAGGCCATGCTTCGTAAGTTATCGTATCGCTATGTCCTAACTTTTTCCAAAGTTCCTCAGCAATATGCGGACAAACAGGTGCAAGCATTTTAACGAATCCTTCAATGTACTCTTTTGGAAGTACAGTTGCCTTATAGGCTTCATTAATAAATACCATCATTTGAGAAATGGCAGTATTAAATCTTAAGCCTTCGTAATCCTCAGTCACTTTTTTCACAGTTTGATGATATACTTTTTCCAAACTAGAAGCTTCTTCATTTGCTTGTATCTTCGGATTTAATTCCCCGTTTTCCTCAACCATTAAACGCCAGATCCGGTCTAAGAAACGGCGTGAGCCATCAAGTCCATTTGTCGACCAAGCAATTGATGCATCAAGTGGTCCCATGAACATTTCATACAGGCGAAGCGTATCAGCACCGTGGCTGTCAACGATATCATCAGGGTTGACTACATTCCCTTTTGACTTACTCATTTTTTCATTTCCTTCCCCTAAAATCATTCCTTGGTTAAATAACTTTTGGAATGGTTCTTTGGTTGGAACTACACCGATATCATACAAGAATTTATGCCAGAAACGCGCATAAAGTAAATGTAAAACGGCATGTTCAGCGCCACCAATGTAGATATCAACAGGAAGCCAATGATTTAATTTTTCTTGAGAAGCAAGTTCTTGATCATTTTTCGGATCAATATAACGTAAATAATACCAGCAGCTGCCTGCCCATTGCGGCATTGTATTAGTTTCACGACGGCCTTTCTTGCCTGTTTCAGGGTCTACAACATTGACGAAATCAGAGATAACGGCAAGTGGTGATTCCCCGGTTCCAGATGGACGGATTTCCTTCGTTTTTGGTAGCATCAGTGGAAGCTGGTCTTCTGGAACGGCTGTCATTGTGCCATCTTCCCAATGGATAATCGGAATTGGTTCGCCCCAATAACGCTGACGGCTAAACAGCCAATCACGCAGGCGGAAGGTGACTTTCTTTGTTCCAATTCCTTTTTCTTCTAACCAAGCAATCATTTTTTGAATCGCTTCTGCTTTATCCAAGCCATTTAAGAATTCTGAGTTAATGTGTTCACCATCGCCTGTATAAGCTTCTTTGTCGATATCGCCACCTGCGACGACTGCTTTAATCGGCAGGTTAAATTCTTTGGCAAATTCATAGTCACGCTCGTCGTGAGCAGGGACCGCCATAATGGCACCCGTTCCGTAGCTTACTAATACATAATCAGCAATCCAGATAGGCATTTTCTCTCCATTTGCAGGATTGATGGCATATGCGCCGGTAAATACGCCTGTTTTCTCTTTTGCAAGATCTGTACGCTCTAGATCACTCTTCGTCTTAACCTTATCTAAATAAGCATCAACCGCAGCGCGCTGTTCTGCAGATGTAATTTTATCAACAAAAGAATGTTCAGGAGCAAGCACAGCATACGTAGCACCGAATAAGGTATCAGGACGAGTAGTGAATACAGTAAATGTCTCTTCGTGTCCTTCGATTGAGAAAGTAACTTCGGCACCTTCAGAACGACCGATCCAGTTGCGCTGCATTTCCTTCAAGCTTTCTGGCCAATCAAGTTCTTCAAGGTCTTCAAGTAAACGGTCACCGTAAGCTGTGATTCTTAACATCCATTGTTTCATCGGACGGCGTTCAACTGGGTGCCCGCCGCGCTCACTTTTGCCATCAATAACCTCTTCATTTGCTAATACCGTTCCAAGTGCCGGGCACCAGTTTACCGCCACTTCATCAATATAGGCTAAGCCTTTTTCAAATAGTTTTAGGAAAATCCATTGTGTCCACTTGTAGTATTCAGGGTCGGTAGTGTTGACTTCGCGATCCCAATCATACGAGAATCCTAATGATTTAATTTGTCGGCGGAAAGTATTGATATTCTGTTCTGTAAATTCAGCAGGGTCGTTACCAGTATCCAATGCGTATTGTTCAGCAGGTAAGCCGAAAGCATCCCATCCCATTGGATGAAGCACATTGTATCCCTGCATCCGCTTTAAGCGGGAAAGAATGTCGGTTGCTGTATAGCCTTCAGGGTGTCCTACGTGCAGGCCTGCACCTGAAGGATATGGAAACATATCTAAAGCGTAGAATTTTCTTTTATCATATTCTTCACTTGTTTTGAATGTTTTTTCTTCTTCCCATTTCTTTTGCCACTTCTGTTCAATGTGATTATGATCGAAACTCATAATGCTCTTCCTCCTAAAAAAAAATAAAAAACCCCTCATCCCAAAAAGGGACGAGAGGATTGTATGTATCTTCCCGCGGTACCACCCACATTAGTGCTGACTGCACTCGCTTCATTCATCCTTAACGCGGAAAACGGCAAACATTACTATTCCTTCATGCTTGCAACTCATAGGCGAGTTCATGATGTACCCGGTTGACTTCCACCAGCCGTCAACTCTCTAAGTGCGGGTATGAACCACTACTACTCCTGATCACTGTCTTTTCAATATAAACTATTACGGTTATTGTAATAAATTTTTAATGAATATGCAAGTAAGGTCAAATAATTAAGGCTTTTCCCCAAGCAAAAAAGCTTTGTCTTACATTCTATAATTAAAAAGGACTGATTCATAATGATACCTACTAAATATGCATGGAGTAAATCATTCAAGTCAATATCTGTTTCTGATGCTGATACTACTGCTGATGCTGATATTAATTCTAGCGCTGACCCCTGTTCAACATCTCCAGAAAAAGATATAAGCAAAATTGTTTGTAATAACATATGTGGGAATTTATTATTGAGCGACCAGGACTCCAAATTAGAGATTTGGAGAAAAAGCAATGTGCAAGATGCAACCGTAACAATTGCTGTATTCAATAGCGCGATGAACACTTCATCCATTAAAGTTATCGTGAGGCGAACTGGAGGAAGCCCTGTCAAATTCACGGTTCCTCCCGGCAATACGCTTTCCGCTACAGTTGAGGATGCTAAATCAATAAGTGTTTTACGGAGAGGATCAGGAATAACTGAGGGTAAATTTTGTTTGGACGTGTGTTTTGATCTGAGACATGGTGAATACGTTGTATGAGAGTGTCTTCGCTTAGTAACCTCTTGCTTTCAGTTTAACGAAAGCAAGCAAAAGCAAAGTTCCTGAATTTAGGAACTTTGCTTTTGCCCATCTCCACCTTAACTCACCATCACTGTCCACCCCACATGGACAAACACTAGATTTGTCCACGGACGGTGCCTGACACCATTTTCGTTTTTAAGCTCCGATCGTAAACTAAGGTTGTGATGATTGCGATTAGGAATAGCGCTATTAGTACGATGAATAATGCTGACATGCTATACATATCGACGAGGAGTCCGCCCATTATGGGACCTACCATTCTTCCGCCTGTGGCGGTGCTGTTGACGATTCCTTGGTAGAATCCTTCACGGCCTTTTGGTGCTAAGTTAAAGGCAACTGTGGGAACTGCCGGCCAGATGAACATTTCACCGATTGTTAGGATAATCATCCCGACTAGAAACCCTGAGAACAGGGTTGCCTTCCCTGCTACTAAAAATGAAACAATAAAAATCCCAATTCCTATAATCATCTGCAGCTTAAGTGAGACAGTAAAACGTTTCAACACACCATTTAACAGCGGTTGGCCAACAACAATGAGCGCTCCATTGATCGACCATAATAAGCTATACTGCGTTAATGAAATATTAATTTCTTGTGTATAGGAGGCAATTGTTGTTTGCCACTGAACATAGGCAACCCAGCACAGTAAATAACCTGTGCACAGTATCAATAAAGCATATAGTTTTTTTCTGCTTTTATCAGTCGTACCATTTATCTCAACCGATGCTTGTTTTCCTGAATCCACTAAGATTCCTTTGTAACCGAAAACAGCTATAAATATAAATACGATATACATGACGGTATTGGCGAGAAAGATGAGTTGAAAGGAATAAGCAGCAACAATCCCTCCAAGCGATGCCCCTAAGGCTACCCCAAGGTTTTGGGCAACATAAATAGCGTTAAAGGCTTTCCGTCCTCCCTCTTTCCAAACTGACCCCGCCATAGCATACATCGACGGAAAAATAATTCCGGTCCCAAATCCAATGATGACTTGGAACACAATATATTCGGGCCATCCATGCCAGAACGTTAAGCCGACAAGGGCAGCAAGTGTAATACTGATTCCTAAAATGATAGATTTATAGCCGCCTATTTTATCAAATAGATTGCCGCCATATAGATTTCCAATTACACTGGCCGCAGAATTTAACATCAAAACAATTCCTGCTACGGATAAGGACTTTCCCAGATGGTCGTGAATATAGATTGTATTTAAAGGCCATAAAAATGAAGACCCTGTAACATTAACAATCATTCCAATTATTAAGAGCCATAAGGCACGTGGCATGTAAAAACGCCCTTTCCTATTTCAATTTCCAACGATTTATTCTAATCTTTTTTAAGATAAGGCGCAATCCTTTTTCTTTTCCATAATTATGTGTTATCGAACGTCGAAATGAATGTAAACGATTCTCTTTATTAGGACCAGTACCCTTCATCAGGATTCCGCCGACTTCGGGCATGATTCCGCCAACATGTGGTGAGATTCCGCGAATTTCCTGAATGATTCCGCGAAACTATAGCAGGATTCCGCCAACTTCAGCTACTTTTCCGCCAAACCCATTTTTCCCCCCCAAAAAAGAAAACACTGTCCACAAAAGCAACAGTGTTTTCTACTAATCTTTGAGTTTATTTCTTTGGTACTGCGGGTACAATTGGTGCTTGAGCAGGGAAATAGTGATTGACGGCTGCGTCCTTTTTCTTCTCATTATTCTTTTCGTTGAGAACGGCCTTTTTCACTTTTTCAATTTCCTTGTCCACCTCTTCCATGTTGACGCCTTTTTTTACAAGTTCTTCGGTGGCGAGGCGAACGGCTTGGTTGGACTGGACTACTGATTCTCTTAGTGAATCCATCGAACCCTGTGGATTATGGAAGCCGGCAGAGTTTTCAGCTGCAATAATGTCCCAGAACCATTGTCCCTTTCTAACAAATTCTTGCGCTTGCTTGATTTTTTCTTGACTCACACCAGAAGTAATCATTTTATTTACATAATAGTGCGAAGTCGTGGAAATATCCTGTGCTTCGTGCAACGCACTGACATTGGCTTCTTGAATCTCAAGAACACGATCTTTCAGTTTATCTAAATCACGGTCACCGTGACATTGACCGCATGACGTTTGCATCGTTTTAAGTGGAGAAGTCCACCAATGTGAGGTGATTTTTCTTTTTCCGTCGACACGCTCATATGGCATATGGCAGTCGGCACAAGAAACATTGGCTTTTCCGTGGGTCCCTGATGAATGTGTTTCATATTCAGGATGCTGTGACTTTAACATCGGAGTCCCAGAAATGTTACTGATCCAGTCTTTTTCAAAACCCTTTTCTTTAGCAATCGTGCTGTAATACTCATACATTTCTTCTGGTTTAAATCCTTTTGTCCACGGGAAGGTTACTTCACTATTATCAGCAGCAAAATAATACTCCACGTGACACTGGCCGCAAACGTAACTGCGCATTTCATTCTTTGTTGGATTGGAAGTATCTATACCTTTTGCTTCCAATGCCTTATAAAAGCTTGGACGTGTTACACGCAAATCCATTGTTTTTGGATCATGACAATCCGAACAGCCAATTGGCGAGTGTCCCATCGCTTCCCCTTTTGGCCAAATATCTTTATTAAAATTAGCCCCCCAATAACCGTCGCCCATTTCCTTAATCATTTTTGGAACAGCTGTTGATTTACAGGTATAACAAGAGCCAACCGATTTATCTGTAATCCGTTTGATGCTGCGAATATCATCTAAAGCGTATGTATGCCCCCGCTCCTCGTTATACTCGGTAGCAAATCCATAACCGTTGAAGAGAATGGGTAACAAGGGTTCTTTATCTGCATCAAATTTGCTTCGTTTTTCAGAACCGCCATAAGTGGTATCTTCCATCTTTTCATTCTTTTTGTAACTGTTATATTGAAGTGGAAATATGTCTTTAAACGCTTCATTACTAATTTCATCGGCTGAAAGGCCAGTAGTCTTCTTACCCGCAGCGGAAGCTGTTTTCTCACTGGATTCATTGCCGCACCCAGTAATAATAAAAACAAAAGTAAGCAGGAGAAGATAAACCCCAAAGCGAAACCTTCCCATTTCTAAAATCCTCCCTTATTTTCTAATAATTCTCCTTTAACAGGCGGCTTACTATAACTATCGTCTTTAAAGCCTTTCCCGTGCGGTACTGTTTTGTGACAGGAGATACACTTTTCCTTTGCATCATGCGATACATTGCTTAACGTACTTTTGTGACAAGAAATACAGTTATCATTCATAATCTTTTCTGTTCGATCGGTTGCCTCAATCACATCCGGGATTTTCTTTGTTCCAAGTGTGTTGAAATAAATATGGGTCATCCCAGCACGACCTTTAAAAAATAATTTTCCAACCTCACTTTTATGTGGCAGGTGGCAGTCATTACACTGTAAATCCGAGTGTGTAGAATCCATAAATGACTTATGAACGGATTTCATCGTATGACAGTTTTGGCAAAAACCAGGTGAATCCAAGTAGGCCATGGTTTTTACCGCTGAAAAAGATAAAAACACACCAATCAGAAGGGCCAACACTAGTAAAAACTTCTTGTCCATTTTCAAAAATTTTTTAACCATTCCTTCACCTCCCATAGAAAAACTTTCTCTCTTTTTTTTCTTCCACACCCTATTTAAACCACGTTATAAAATGGCAAACTGTGACGCACATCACAAATAAAAATACACTTGTTTCCAAACTGTGAAAGGGAATTTCCTTCTATTTTCAAGTTGTTTTTAATGTAAAATTGTTATTTCAAGTGATTTCAAGCACTTTTTTGTATGATTTTTAGCATAAAATTTATTTACAAAAAAAGACCCCTCGATGAAAAAAATGAGGGATCCTTCCTTATTTTAGGATGATTGGTCTTTTTCTTGGTGAAATTTGGATTTAACAGGCTGTCCACCTGTATTTTCATATTTCTTCTTTGCTTGCTTGACAAGATCGAAATCTTGTCCGAGCTCTAAATCTTGATTATTAATTCCATTCCGTGTTTTCTGTTCAGGGTTTTGTTGCTTGGAACGCTTTTTCAAAGGTTTTCCCCCTCTAGAATCATTGTGTTCTGAAGCTGCTGAAGCTGGAGTCTCATTCTATGGAGTTGGTCGCGCTGCTGCGAGTTTGCACTTTGGGCCATTTTAGCAATGTCCAGATAAGTATCTTCAAGCTGTTGCAGCGCCTTTGTGTAATTATCGTCATTATAATGCTCTTGAAGGCTGCTTTGCTTGTATTGTTCCTCGGCATAGCGAATTGCATCCTCAACCTGCTGCATTAAATTGTCCATTGAGTCGCGAGTAGCCATCTAAGAACCCCCTTCTGTAATAACTCAATCCCCTGGTTAGAAGCATATTGCTTCATTTCTTATTTTGTTCTCCATTCTCTTTCCTATGACACAAACAGTTGGATAATTATTACCAGCACAGGCACTTAATAAATACATTTGGATTCGCTTGTAACATCATGATAAAATTGATGTTATGCGTTTTTATTTTTCAAAAGGAGGTTTTCTGATTGAATCAGATGAGACCTTTTCTATATGCTTCTGATGATAAACGATACCATACATGGAATTATCACTTGCGCCAAGAATTTGGTCATAAGGTGTTTAAGGTTGCACTTGATGGCGGCTTTGATTGTCCGAACCGTGATGGCACGGTTGCACACGGTGGTTGCACATTTTGTAGTGCATCCGGATCTGGTGATTTTGCCGGTAATAGAATTGAGACCTT
The DNA here is from genome assembly GCF_036962765.1 of Neobacillus drentensis. GTDB lineage: Bacteria > Bacillota > Bacilli > Bacillales > Cytobacillaceae > Neobacillus > Neobacillus drentensis_C. The sequence goes on along the minus strand of NZ_JBALOS010000027.1, from coordinate 36,909 downwards.
AGAAACTCAATTCAACGATATTAAAGAAAAAATGCACACGAAATGGAAAGATGGCAAATATATGGCCTACTTTCAAGCATTTACAAATACCCATGCGCCGGTAGAGATTCTTCGTGAAAAATACGAAGCCGTTCTGAAGCAGGAAGGTGTAGTTGGTTTATCGATTGCTACTCGTCCTGACTGTCTACCCGATGACGTTGTCGAGTATTTAGCTGAGCTGAATGAACGTACCTATTTATGGGTGGAGCTGGGCCTGCAGACGGTACACGAACGGACAGCGCTACTTATTAATCGAGCCCATGATTTTCAGTGTTATCAAGATGGGGTTAATAAGCTTAGAAAGCATGGGATTCGCATCTGCTCTCATATTATTAATGGATTACCGCTTGAATCCTATGACATGATGATGGAAACTGTTCGTGAAGTAGCGAAATTAGATGTTCAGGGAATAAAAATTCATTTGCTTCATTTGTTAAAAGGTACGCCAATGGTCAAGCAATATGAAAAAGGCATGCTCGAATTTATGTCCCAGGAGGACTATGTAAAATTAGTATGTGACCAATTGGAGATTTTACCACCAGAAATGATTGTTCATCGGATCACGGGTGACGGACCGATTGATTTAATGGTTGGACCAATGTGGAGTGTACACAAATGGGAAGTTTTAAATGCTATTGATGCAGAGATGAAGGAAAGGGACAGTTGGCAGGGGAAATTTTATCAAGGTAATTTGGTGAAGGAATCATGAAAATAGACAAGATTCTTCCGTTTGCAAAAAATTTACTCAAAAAAGCGGTTCAACCTGGCGATATCGTAATTGATGCAACTGTAGGAAATGGTAACGATACAGTGTTCTTAGCAGACCTAGTTGGAGAATCTGGACACGTTTATGGATTTGATATTCAAGAAGAAGCCATTGCCTCCAGCAAGGAACGGTTAAATCAGCAAAGCTTGGCAGGGCGTGCTACTGTATTCCATTCAGGTCACGAACATCTATCCCACTTGATTCCTGACATCGACCACGGTAAGGTAACAGGTGCCATTTTTAACTTAGGTTATCTTCCCGGCAGTGATAAAACAATTGTAACTCGCCCCGAAACCACGATTGCTGCAATTCAACAACTTTTGAAGATGATGGCGGCTGAAGGAATCATTGTTTTAGTTATTTATCATGGACATAAAGGCGGGGCTGAAGAACGTGATTCCCTGCTTCATTTTTGCCAGCAAATTGACCAAAAAACAGCACATGTCCTTCAATACCAATTCATAAATCAACAAAATCATCCTGCATTCATTATTGCCATTGAAAAAATATAAAAACAGGCACCCGAGCTGTTGACAGTTTAGATAGTCAACAGCCCCTAAGGGCCTGTTTTTATTTTGAGATTAACCTGGTGACAAATGCCGGGACTGATTTTTGTACAGAACGGTAGGCAAGACCGTTGAAGTAAAAGAAATAGCTCGTCCAACCGCCTGCTTTGATCACACCTTTTGCCAATCTACGAACGTTTTTCTGTTTACGTACCTTGGCATCCGATAAATAAATTCCTAACAGACCACGGTTAATCAATCGGTGGAAATTTTTATGTGGTAGAAATTCCGTGTGCCGATCTGCTTCTATAACAAAATGATTTAACCGTTTAAACAACATTTCCTCACTTTGATAATAAGAACAGAAATTTAAGTCTCCTCCAACAACGTCTTCTTCTTGATCAATAAAATAATCCAAAAGAATATGCAGGCCCTGAATATATGGAAAGTACCCATTGCGAATATTTGCTGCATCACTTAGCTGAAAATCATCCCGAAGCGCGTAGGACACTAGGCAGAATATCCCTAATGTAGAACCCGAACAAGCTGAAAATTCATACCATTCCATTTCAGGCAAGTGGTGTTGGTTTTGTTGAAACCATTTTTCCAAACGCGGGACCCGCTCCTCATGGATGACATGCTTGTGAATCTGTAACTCACAATAGTATCGGCAAAGCTCTTGCAAATACTTTTTAATTCCGTCAAAGTTCTTCACATCTCTAAGGACGGTGCGGCATGTTTCCGATAAATCATTTAAATAATTGTCATCATCCTGATCTTCGCGAAGGCGATAATAGTTTTTCTTGTCAGCCTCAAGAACGAGCGCATCCGCCATCGATTCATGGAGCGCAGCAAAATCCTCAGGGTCAAGGGAAGTAGACCGGTCACAAAGATTATCTAAATAATCGCTGATGGTCTGATAGGCAACAATAAATTTTATGGCCTTTTTATAGTCTTCCTTAGCGGTTAGGGCAAGAATTGCTCCACCCTCGCAATGGAACGTTTTATGATTGATGCTTGCAAGCGCTTGAGTTCTTAGTTCCTCGTTTGGGATTTTTTCAGCACGGCTTTTCCAATAAGCCAATTCTTTGTGTACGGCTGGAAGTATTTTGCGATATACCCTGGACATAAGGGTGATTGGCATCATTGAAACCGACAACCTTTCTAAACAATATAACCGATAGCCTTTAATTGACTATAAACAAAATCCTTCGCGTACTCAAATACCTCTTCCCGCTCCGGTTCATTAAAAATTTCATGGTAGCATTTCGGCCATTCTTTAAATCTTTTTTCTGAAAGTGGGACGTGATTAAACCATTCTTTTACAGTACTTTTATTGACAATTTTGTCATCTCCGCCTTGCATAACAAGCATTGGAATATCCTGTGTTTTTTCAATTGCTTGAAAGGCCTCTTTTATGGCACCGACTAATTCCCGGTACCAGCGAATCGACACTTTGGTGATATAAAGGGTATCATTCGAATCCGCTTCCCGGACTTCTTCGTTTCGGGTTGCCATTTGGACTGTTAACCCTGAGTTCATTCTAAGTGCAGGAAATACCACATTCAATCCATGTGATAGGATATCTAAAAATTGGGGAGGTGTATGGACCAAACCTAGACACGGAGAAGAAAGAATGACTCCTGCAACATTTATTTTTTCTTCCTGTAAGATACGAATCGAAATTAATCCCCCCATACTATGACCAAGTAAAAAGACAGGTAACTCATAACGGTAGGCAGCCTGAATCCAATCTTTTACTTCAAAAATATAATCATCGAAGGAATTAATATGACCGCGGTTGGCTCTTGTTGTCATCCCCTGGCCGGGAAGATCCGCCATAATAACATGGAATCCAGCTAATCGCCACATTTCAATTAGCCAGCCATAACGGCGATGATGTTCCATCGCACCGTGGACCATTACAATGACCGCTTTCGCTTCCCCTTCTGCTTCCCACTTCCACATAATTGTCCCCCCTAGAGTAGTGATTACCTATATTAATAAAAAATTTAAAAATAGCACCTTAGTTCTACAAATACAATAAAGACGAATTATTTTTAATCGCATCCTACTTCCGATACAATAATATCATCATGGAAAAGGAGCGAGTAGAATGATCTATCCTTATAAAGATAAGTATCCCCACATAGCTGATACTGCTTTTATAGCCGATTATGTGACAATTACAGGTGACGTTACGATTGGCGATGAGTCAAGTGTATGGTTTAACACAGTCATTAGAGGGGATGTAGCCCCAACTATTATCGGTAAAAGAGTAAATATCCAAGATAATTCTATCTTACACCAAAGCCCTAATAACCCGCTAATTTTAGAAGATGAAGTTACCATAGGACATCAGGTGATTTTACACAGCTGTATCATTAGAAAGAAAGCATTAATTGGGATGGGATCGATTATTCTTGATAATGCTGAAATCGGCGAAGGTGCTTTCATTGGTGCCGGCAGTCTTGTTCCCCAGGGGAAGAAAATCCCCCCTAATACTTTAGCATTTGGCAGACCAGCAAAAGTTATTAGGGAATTAACACCGGATGACATTAAAGATATGGTTAGAATCTCTACAGAATATGCGGAGAAGGGTCAATATTATAAGTCCATAAAATAATAAAAATAAACAAAAGCACCCATTGAAGTTTGGGTGCTTTCTAAGTTTAATTTTTCGATGCTTGCATGGCTTTTTCAACTGCAAAATCACGTTGGAAGGAATAAACATCCTCCACATATACTTGATGCCATACCATGAACATTAGGACAGTCCAAATCTTTCTGCTGTTATCTGCCTTGCCCTGGCAATGGTCTTCAAGTAATTGAAGCACATACGATTTATTCATTAAATGCTCTGTGTTGCTTTCGCGGATGATCTTTTTCGCCCATTCATTCATTTCATCTTTCAACCAGTGACGGATCGGTACAGGGAAACCAAGTTTTCTGCGGTCAAGCACATGGGCCGGTACCACTCCTTCAGCTGCCTTACGTAATATATACTTCGTCGTTCCATGAGCTGTTTTCAGGCTCGTAGGGATTTTGGAGGCTACCTCGAACACTGCTTTATCAAGGAATGGCACACGTAGTTCTAATGAATGAGCCATCGTCATTTTATCCGCCTTCAGTAATATATCCCCACGCATCCAGGTATGGATATCAATATACTGCATCCGGTCAACTGGGTCGTAGCCGCGGGATTCGGCGTAAAGCGGCTTCGTAATGTCCGTATAATCTAATCCTTCACGGTAAACATTTAATAGTTCGCGCTTTTCAATTTCCGTAAACATTTTCGCATTACCGATATAGCGTTCTTCCATTGGCGTTACACCACGTTCGATAAAGCTTTTTCCACGCATTCCCTCAGGCATCATACCTGCTATTCCTTTTAAAAGGGCTTTTCCAGCTCTTGGAATTTTATTAAAGACCTCTAATGATTGCGGCTCATGATAAATATTGTATCCGCCAAATAATTCATCCGCACCCTCACCAGAAAGGACAACCGTAACGTGCTTTCTAGCCTCACGTGCAACAAAATAAAGCGGTACACATGCTGGATCGGCAAGCGGGTCATCCATATGCCACATGATTTTTGGAATCTCATTCATGTATTCCTGCGGTGAAATTACATAACTGATATTTTCGACTCCAAGCTTTTCAGCTGTCTCTTTTGCAACGTCTATTTCACTAAATCCGTTATGCTCAAACCCTACTGAGAAGGTCTTAATGGCAGGGTGAAATTCTTTGGCAATCGATGCAATAATCGAAGAATCAATCCCGCCTGAAAGGAACGAACCAACGGGAACATCACTGCGCATATGCATTTTGACAGAGTCAAAAAGAACATCTTTAATTTCCTTAATAAAATCTGGTTCTGACTTTTGCACCGGCTTAAAGTGTGCTTTCCAATATCTTTTGATTTCCATTGGAGAACCGATTTTTTTTGTAAAGAAATGACCAGGCTCTAATTTCTTAATGCCATCAGACATTGTATTCGGTTCTGGAACAAATTGATAGGTCAAGTAATGCTGCAACGAATCATAATTAAGCACATCATTCTCAAGAGCTAACAAAATACTCTTTTTCTCTGATGCAAAAAATGTTCGATCACCATCTTCAAAGTAAAAGAATGGTTTGATACCAAAAGGATCACGTGCCCCATAAAGGGTTTGTTCTTGTTTATCCCAAATAACGAAAGAGAACATTCCGCGCAGTTTTTCAACGGCTTTTTCTTTCAAATGACTATAAAGGGCAATAATAACCTCGGTGTCAGAGCTTGTTGAAAACGTCAAGCCTTCCGATAATAGTTCTTCACGCAGTTCTACATAGTTATAAACTTCACCATTGAAGATAATCCAGTAGCGTTCATTTTCATAGGTTAGTGGTTGATGACCACTCTCAATATCAATGATACTTAAACGGCGGAACCCAAATTGGATATGATCATCATAATAAAAACCATCATCATCCGGTCCACGATGAGTTATAATATCGTTCATATTTTTAAATTGTTGTTTTTGTTCTTCACTATAGTTTTGTGTTTTATCGTGTACACAACCTATAAAGCCACACATTATGTACCTCACCTCATTCTAAATATCCCTTAAAAAGGACGTCTTGTTCAAAAGCGCCAGCACCTTTCGCAAGAGCTAGACTTAAAAAACATACTATCTAATACTACCACTTTTCTTCTAAAAAATGCACTGTGAACAATAGGTAAATTTAATATCCACATTTTTTACTTCTTTTGGCCTGTGTAAACATTTCATTTTATGCACACATCATTTTATTGTACAGGTAATTAGACGGATATAAGAAAAAGGAGTTACATGTAGAATGTAACTCCCCCGCTTTTCTTCTTATATATTTGCTTGTTGACGTAAAGCATCTACTTTGTCTGTTCGTTCCCAAGGGAGGTCTACATCTGTTCGGCCAAAATGACCGTATGCAGCTGTTTGTTGATAAATTGGACGACGAAGGTCTAACATGTTGATGATCCCTGCTGGGCGAAGGTCAAAGTTTTCACTAACAAGATCAACTAAAACCTCTTCGCTAACATTCCCAGTACCAAATGTATCAACCGCAATTGAAACCGGTCGTGCCACACCGATTGCATAGGCAAGTTGGACTTCACACTTATCAGCTAACCCTGCAGCCACAATGTTTTTGGCAACATAACGTGCTGCATATGCTGCGGAACGGTCCACTTTTGTAGGATCCTTACCAGAGAAGGCACCACCGCCATGACGAGCATATCCGCCATACGTATCAACAATAATTTTACGCCCAGTTAAGCCGGCATCCCCTTGTGGGCCGCCAATGACAAATCGTCCTGTTGGGTTAATAAAATATTTTGTATTTTCATCGATTAGCTCTTTTGGTACTACAGGATTGATAACATATTCTTTCAAGTTACGTTGAATTTGTTCTAAAGTTACTTCTGGGTTGTGTTGGGTAGAGATAACAATAGTATCAATGCGTACCGGTTTATCGTTCTCATCATATTCCACAGTTACTTGTGTTTTCCCGTCTGGACGAAGGTAATCAAGAACTTTGTCTTTCCGCACTTCTGTTAATTTACGAGCAAGTTTGTGTGCAAGTGAGATGGGAAGGGGCATAAGTTCTTTCGTTTCATTACAAGCAAAACCAAACATTAACCCTTGATCCCCTGCACCAATTGCTTCAATTTCTTCATCAGACATTTGACCTTCACGTGCTTCTAAAGCCTGATCAACACCCATTGCAATGTCTGGAGACTGTTCATCAATAGAGGTTAAAACAGCACATGTTTCAGAGTCAAAGCCGTATTTTGCACGATCATAGCCAATCCCTTTAATCGTTTCCCGAACAATTTTTGGAATATCCACATAAGTAGAAGTGGTGATTTCCCCTGCTACTAACACTAGGCCTGTTGTTACTGAAGTTTCAGCGGCAACACGAGCATTAGCATCCTTTGCTAAAATAGCATCTAAAATGGAATCAGAAATTTGGTCACAGATTTTATCAGGATGACCTTCAGTAACTGATTCAGAAGTGAACAAACGACGTTTTGTTGACATCTGAATTCCTCCTATATTATGAGATCATCGAGGTTTTTGGAAGGTTACAGGTATTCTTCTAAAACCTCGAGAATTTGATACGGTACTCATTCCCTTAGTATGTAATAAACAAAGGATTTTTATTAGAGACTGTTTTCATAAAAGGACTTATACAAAACAAAAAACCTTACCATAGAGGAAAGGTTGTTTTCGGGCCTTTCGCTCTTATCGTTCAAGGCATTAGCCTTGCGTCAGATTAGCACCTTCGCATTTGAAAAGGACCTTTTAGGTGGTCAATCATTTCATATTGCAGGTTGCTGGGTTTCATTGGGCCTGTCCCTCCACCAGCTCGGGATAAGAGAGTATCCGTTCAAATTAGAATGATATCATACTGGATAACAATGTCAATGGATTTTTTTAGAAATGTCTTTTTCAACAAAATGGGAATAATACGGAATAAGTTAGGATCTTTTTATAAAAATTTTTTATATCTTTAATTAAAGTTTTAAAATATATAAATTCAGTTAAATAGGATACATCAATTCAACTAATGTGTTATACTTTTTATATTATTAACAACTTAAAAAACTAAAAAAAGGTAGGTTTCATTAAATGAATTCTGTTGATACTCGAAATGAATTACTGCAGTTCTTAAAAGAAAGTCATGTTCAAGTGCAGTTATCAGTTCCTCAATTAGTTGAAAAAATCTTAACCCGGAACGAAGGATCCCTGACATCCACAGGTGCAATCAGTGTTGTTACCGGAAAGTATACGGGCCGTTCTCCAGAGGACAAATTCATTGTTTTAGAAGAATCAACAAAAGACAAAATTGAATGGGGCAAGACGAATCAACCGATTTCAGAAGCCGTTTTCACAAACCTGTATCTCAAAGTAATGGATTATTTAAAAGAGAAAAATGAAGTGTTTGTGTTTAAAGGATTTGCGGGTGCCGATAAAAAATCCCGTTTACCCATCCAAGTCATTAATGAATTAGCGTGGCAGAATTTATTTGTCCACCAACTATTTATTCGCCCCGCTGATGAAGAATTACTTGCACACGAAGCTGAATTTACCGTTATTTCTGCTCCTAACTTCAAGGCGAATCCAGCTATTGATGGGACAAAGTCAGAAGCCTTTATAATTATATCATTTGAAAAAAGAATTGTCTTAATCGGAGGAACCGAATACGCAGGCGAAATGAAAAAGTCTATTTTTTCTGTAATGAATTATTTATTGCCTGAAAATAATATTTTTTCAATGCACTGTTCTGCCAATGTCGGTCTCGAAGGCGATGTTGCGTTATTCTTCGGTTTGTCGGGTACAGGAAAAACGACCTTATCAGCTGATCCGAATCGTCGACTAATTGGCGATGATGAGCACGGCTGGTCATCAAACGGGGTTTTTAATATCGAGGGAGGCTGCTATGCCAAATGTATTAATCTTTCTCGTGACAAAGAGCCTCAAATTTTTGACGCAATCCGTTTTGGAACGGTCTTAGAAAATGTAACCTTGAATCAGGAATCCAGAATCCCTGATTATGATGATGGCACATTAACGGAAAATACACGTGCCGCGTATCCGATTCAGGCGATTGATAATATTGTGCAGCCAAGTATTGCTGGTCATCCAAACACCATTATCTTCTTGACGGCTGATGCTTTTGGCGTACTGCCACCAATTTCAAAACTAACGAAGGAACAAGCGATGTATCACTTTTTAAGCGGTTACACTTCCAAATTAGCCGGAACGGAACGGGGAATAACTTCACCACAAGCTACGTTCTCTACCTGCTTCGGTGCACCATTCTTACCGCTGCCAGCAACTCGTTACGCCGATATGTTAGGTGAAAAAATCCTTGAACATAATGCCAATGTCTTTCTTGTCAATACAGGCTGGACCGGCGGTGAATATGGAGTTGGGAACCGAATGAAACTTTCCTACACGCGTGCCATGGTTCAAGCGGCACTTGAAGGAGAACTAAATCACGTTGAAACAACCAAGGATGAAATTTTCGGCTTAAATATTCCACTTCATATTGCCGGTGTACCAGACGAAGTTCTTCAGCCAAGTAAAACATGGTCTGACCCGCAAGCCTATGAAGAGAAAGCGAAGGAATTAGCAGCAAAGTTCCGCGAAAACTTCAAGAAATTCACGAATGTTTCGAATGAAATTGTAGAACAAGGCGGACCAGTTTCTTAAGCGGAAGCTCCCGTTATATGTAAAAGCCCATATCATTTTGATATGGGCTTTATTACTTCCACTGGTACTGATTTATTTAATAACGTAAACCGATACCTGCCGCTTTTTTTAAGTTGGAAATCTCCTTTATACATTGAGATCTTTTTTCCATCAGTGGTAGTGTAATCGGTCTTATCCTTAAAAGTAAAGGTAGAGACTTCAGCATTTTCCAGGTCAAATATCTCTAGTTCAACTTTAGGTGGCAAGTTCCCTCCTGCTATCTCAATCGCTGCATCTTCATAAAACCCTGCAAATAAATCTTCTTGGGAAATCAATAAAGTGGAATTACCCATCTTGATATAGGGCTCTTTTACATAAATCGAAAATTCACCGATCTTTTTATTTCCAGCCATAAATTCAAGATTATATATTCCCGAAAAAGTAAATGGTTGAAAGCTAGTCATTGCGTGGCCATCTGATCCATACATTCCCCCTGAAATCACGGTGGTTGCAAGATGTTCTTTTACTCCTGTTTTGACATGTGTTGCAGTTATGTTTAATGGTTTATTGGCGAAGTCCCTTTGATAGTCTCCCCATAAATAGATCGCAATTTTCGAAACAGTCCTACCATCCTTCGCTATCCAATCAAGCGGAGCAAGCAAACTCACTTTGTTTGGAATTCCGAAATTGCTATCAGGATAGTATGGGGTACCATCTTTATCTATTAAAGCAAAATATTTACCCTGTTTTACAGTTATTGTATCCTTAACCCCTGAATTCCGTGAAACGTCACCTTCGCTCGTGAAAAAAAGGAGTGGGGCTATTATGACCAAGATAAAAAAAGCAACGATCGCCGTGATTCTTTGATAATTAATATTCCTAAGTTCCTTTGGGGACGATACCTCACGAATGGTTTTAAGCATATCGGTTCTTTGACTTGTAGTTAATTCATGCTTAGGAAAATCAGCCATCTTTTCAAGTAGTTCTTTGTCCGTTAACTGACTCAAAATAATCCCCCTCCTTTAAGATCGCATTAAGTTTTTTTACAGCCCGAAAAAATGTTACATTGACTTTATTTTCAGTCCAGCCCAGGACTTGCCCCACTTCCTTGGATGAAAGCTCGGCGATGCCTCTTAATAAAATCACATCATGATAATTGTGTTTCAACTCATTAATTGCTTCATACAAATAGGCATAATCCATTTTCCGGACAACTTTTTCCCCCGTGTCCTGTTCATGAATCTTCGGGGATTCATAATCTAAAATTTGTTTAAGTCTGTTCCAAACTGATTTTTTTCGATAAAAATCAATAGCTGTATTTCTTGCAATCGATATCAGCCATGTTTTCGGGCTCGACTCATTTTTAAAGTGACCTAAGGCTCGCAATGCCCGTAAAAATGTTTCTTGAACCAAATCCTCAACATCCAACGAACCTGTATAATAAACAAGATAATTTGTGACATCATGTTCATATAGGATAAACCATTTCTCGATTTGATGGCTATGTTCCATTTCAATCCCCCTTCCCTAAAACGTTAATCCTAATCAATCTATAAATATGACGTATGTATCAATCGTTCATTACAGTAAATGAATATTTTTTTCATAATAAAAAGCAGGAACAATCGTCCCTGCTTAGTTCGTCGAATTTAATGAAATTAATTGATAGGTGATGGTTGTGCTGTTATTTTGCAGCTCAACTTTTTTGATAACCGCGGTCCCATTTGAATCACTATCGATTGTTTTTCTTACATCGATTGGAATCTCAATTGGATAAAGTCTGTACCCTTCTTTTTCTAACAAGAAGACATTTTCCTCCAAGCGTTTTTCCCTGCCCTTTGTTACAATCATCGTATTTAACTCAAGAGGCATACCCATAACTTTTATCCGCTCCTCTGCTTGTTTTATCTATATATTAACATCTTTTCGGTCGACTTTTCATCCACTTTGATAAATCGGATACAACTTTTCTATTGACCTCAGGCGGAAAGTAATGTGTAAACTCATTGAAATACCAACAATCCACCGGTTTCTCTAATAATCTTAACCTTCTTTCCAGACGATAGGCGTGTTCCACCGAGACATTACTGTCGTTTACACCATGGATAATCAGGACAGGAGCTGTTAGTTTGTCTAATGAATAGAGAGGGGTTCTGGATTGATAGCGATCTGGAAATTTTTGAGGAGTTCCGCCAATCACCCTTTTCATCATCCTGCGCAAATCTTTCCGTTCCATATAGGTAAGCGACATATCACTAACTCCCCCCCAAGTAACAACTGAAGCTGTTTCAGGATACTCAAGAGCGGTCAAAAGTGCCATTACTCCACCCCGGGAGAATCCAAAAATATGTACTCCACGGACTCTTGGCAAAGATTTTAGCAACAAAAAGGCCGCAAACGCATCTTCCCTATCGTCCCCAGCAAAATCCTCATTGCCCTCACCGCCTTGATTACCACGATAATAAGGCGCAAAAACAATGAAACCTTCGGCGGCAAACTGAGCAATTCGTGCGGGTCGAACTTTGCCCACATTTTTGATACCTCCGCGTAAATAAAGGAATCCATCATATACACCTTCCCCAATAGGCTCCGCTAGCATTCCTTTTACCTTTAAACCATGGGAAAGGTAGGTGATCACCCTTAATTCAACGTTTGGATTTGGCGAAGGAAAACGTGTCATTTCAACAATCTTCCCATCATGGTGGTTCATCTGCACATCTTCCCTCTTTTTGTAAAATTTATTATCACTAGGCATTCACACATTTTTCTCCACTTCATACGATATCTTAGGCAATTAGCCCAGATTCTTTTTTGAAATATAAGGAGGCTTGTTTCATGAAAAAAACGTTAAAACTCAGTTTCTCCTTTTTGCTCATCACTATACTCATGTTTTCCCTTGTCGCATGTAATAGCACCACCAAAAATGAAACGAAGAAACTTGAAAAGGTTCGAATCGCCGAAGTGACCAGGTCCATTTTCTATGCCCCGCAGTATGTAGCCATAGCGAAAGGATTTTTCAAAGCTGAAGGGTTAGATGTTACATTGACGACCACACCAGGCGGCGACAAAACCATGACAACACTTATATCAGGCGGAGCTGACGTTGCCCTTGTTGGATCGGAAACTTCGATTTATGTATACGCGCAAGGGGCAAACGACCCTGTTATAAATTTTGCGCAATTAACTCAGACAGATGGTACGTTCTTAGTATCTCGAGACAAAATTGATAATTTCTCATGGGATCTCTTAAAAGGAAAAACCTTTTTAGGTCAACGCAAAGGCGGCATGCCGCAAATGGTCGGTGAGTTTGTATTAAAGAAGCATGGCATTGATCCGCATAAAGATTTGAATTTGATCCAGAACATCGATTTTGCCAATATTGCCAATGCATTTGCCTCAGGAACAGGCGAATTTGTTCAATTATTTGAACCAACGGCAAGTATATTTGAAAAAGAAGGCAAGGGTCATATTGTCGCGTCCTTCGGGAAAGAATCCGGCCATGTTCCATATACAACGTTTATGTCCAAAGAAAGTTATATGAAAGAACATAAGGGAACGATCGAAAAGTTTACAAGGGCTATTTATAAAGCACAACAGTGGGTCGAATCACATAGTGCCGAGGAAATTGCCAAGGCGGTTCAATCCTATTTCCCAGATACAGATTTAGCTATTATGACGACAGTAGTGGATCGCTATAAAAATCAGGGGTCCTTTGCTACAGATCCAATTCTTGACCAAGAGGAATGGATCAATCTTCAAAACATCATGAATGAGGCTGGAGAACTTCCAAAAAAAGTGGATCATCAAACACTAGTTAACACAGAGATTGCTGAAAAGATTATCAAAGAATAAAGAAAAGGGAGGCCGTCCCCATGAGTTTTTTAACCGTCCAAAATATTCATCACACTTATTTTACTAAAGCCTCTGCTACTACGGCCCTCTCCGATATTTCATTAACCGTTGAGGAGGGCGAGTTTGTTTCTCTCCTCGGCCCAAGCGGCTGTGGTAAGACAACTCTGCTTTCCATCATATCTAGCTTGCTTAAACCCACACAAGGTACAGTCTTGTTAGAAAATAAACCTGTAACCACTGCGAAAAACCAAATCGGTTATATGCTTCAACAAGATTATTTGTTCCCTTGGAAAACGATTGAAGAGAATATCTTATTGGGTCTGAAATTATCAAAGCAGTTAAATCATCAAACAAGAACCACGGCCCTTCGCCTGCTTAAACAAATCGGTTTAACCGGAGTGGAAAAACAACTGCCGAGGCAGTTATCAGGGGGGATGCGGCAGCGGGTGGCACTTGTTCGCACCCTTGCCACAGAACCAAAACTGCTCATGCTTGATGAGCCCTTTTCCGCCCTCGATTATCAAACAAAGTTGAAACTTGAAGATTTAGTCTCACAAACATTAGATGAATTTGGAAAAACAGCGATTCTCGTAACTCATGATATCGGCGAAGCTATTGCCATGAGCGACCGTGTCTTTTTGCTGTCACCAAGTCCTGGAAGAATATATAAAACCTTTACAATGCCTGATGAACTAAGGAATCTTTCCCCATTTGAAGCCAGAAATCATGAGGCATTTACAAGTATCTTTCAAACGATATGGAAGGAGTTGGAGTCTCTTGAGCCAGAAAAAGAATAAGTTAGAACTCCTCCATAGAAACTATATTCAATCATTGAAGGTGGAAAAAAGATGGGTTAGATTTTATCAAGCGATTATCTTTATCGTCTTCTTTTCCAGTTGGGAATGGTTTAGTCAAAAACAATGGATTGACCCGCTTCTTTTTAGTTCGCCATCGAAAATCTGGAACTTACTTCTAGAAAAAATTCATGATGGCACCTTAGTAGGCCATATTGGGGTGACTTTGACAGAAACAGTTCTGGGATTTGTTCTTGGTACACTTTTGGGTACAATATTAGCTGCCATCCTTTGGTGGTCCCGCATGATTTCAAAGGTGCTGGATCCCTACCTAGTCATCTTAAATGCAATGCCAAAAGTGGCATTGGGACCCATTTTGATTGTAGCATTAGGCCCAGGATATTCATCGATTATCGCTATGGGTGCGATCATTTCGATAATCATTACCACAATCGTTGTGTATACTTCATTCAAAGAAGTAGATCCAAATTATCTGAAAGTACTCCAAACTTTCGGGGCCACGCGCTGGCAATGTTTCAAGGAAGCGATCCTCCCTGCAAGTTTCCCGACGATTATTTCAACCTTAAAGGTTAATGTCGGATTGTCATGGGTGGGTGTTATTGTTGGAGAATTCCTGGTATCCACACGTGGGCTTGGCTACATGATCATTTACGGCTTCCAAGTATTTAACTTTACCCTCGTTTTTTTATCACTTTTGGTGATCGCCGTATTTGCCACCATTATGTACCAACTCGTTGAATTATTAGAAAGAAAAATTATTAAGGAATAGCAGTTTGTTAACAAATACTTTCTGCTATTCCTTTTCCTTTTGTAATTTTTGAATGAGTTTCACACATTGCTCAACAACCTGATCTTTCATAATAAAGCTGTAATGATCCCCAAATCGTTGCGATAATAGATCTCCTTGAACAACAACGGGACCATTTGTTTCAAAGTAACCAGACGTTTGCTCTAGCCTTTTTACCTTTCCCCAAAAGACGGTTTTCACAAAAGACCTGATTGGGTCAAAAATTTTATACTCCGCTAAAAATTTAAGATCATCTAGAATGGCTCCTGTTTCTTCATATACTTCTCGTCGTGCTGCTTCTTCTAGTGATTCCCCTGACTCCATTTTTCCTCCGGGAAATTCAAGACCCCTTTTTTTATGGTTCGTCAACAGCCATTCGTCCCCCATTTGGCAGATGACTAACACATGTTTTGCTTCCTCTTGGAAGGCATTTTGTATAAAAGACAGTTCAACCTGATTCCCATTTTCATCTAAAAAATGTATCATTTTATATTCCGCCTCAACATTTATTGCTCTTATTATAATCAAAAAAAGAAAAATCCTAAAGTTAGGATTTTTCTTTCAAGGAATTTTGTTTATTTTGGTAAAATATTATCTATATTTTACCCTGGTAAAATATTCATACTTTCAATGTGGCTTTTTGCTTCTTCATCACCAAGTTTGTGCAGCATCCCATACACTTGTTGAATTGTTTTATCATAGGCGTCGTTTTCACGGTCGTAATGATACTCAATATATGGAACATGCGCTCGAAAGAAGTTCTTCCATTCGGTTGAATAATTCTGATCAAACAGCTCTCGGAGTTGAGTAATTTCTTCATCATTTGCTTGAATTTTATAACTCCAAGTTGAACTAGTGGCACTTCGCGAAATTTCTCCGCTCCCTACATCAATATAATAGGTTTTCTTTTGCTCATCCATCATGTCATCCCCTTTTAATCATTAGTAATTTGCAAATAGAAAAAATTTATTCTTTGCCAAATTTCGATTCATTTTTTAGAAATGAATACGTTATAATAAACATACAATCAAAGAAACAGATTTTTCTGTCAATTCACAAAAAGGAAAGATAGAATTATTTTGCCCTAATAAGGGAAAAGATTATAACAAGGAGGTGTGCTAAATGAAATTAGTCGATGAATTGTATGAGATGTACCGAAATAAGTTAACCGGTGATGAAGAGGATATCGACATGCTGGCGTTTGCCTTTTTAGAAGAAATGTCACATGAGGATTTACTTGCTTTAATCCAAGAAATGGATAAGCAAGAATTATACAATTTAATGGGAATTTATTTAATTGAAAGTTTAAAAGGTAAATTTGCCCAAGAAGAGTACGGCCAGCACCGCACGAATACTTATCATCCACGAAATATTCATTGATTATACATAATAGTGTAGCGACGGAAGCTCAAACAGCGGGCTTCCTTTTTTCTTTTCGAAAAAAAAACACCAATTCATGCTACAATAGAGAAAAAGGAGGCCTCCCACACAAATGTATGTAGTAGCCGTTATTTGTATTATTATCGTTATCGTTGTTCTTCTTCTAGCCGTGGGCACCACTTCTAAAGCCTACACATATAAACATACGGTAGATCCAATAGAAAATAATCCATATCTTGACCAAGAGAAGGAAGAGCATGATGAGGACCAAAATAAATCGTAAAAAATTCCTATTCAATTAGAATAGGAATTTTTTTATTATATTGTCTAACTTCAGCTCCTAGCCCCTCGAGGTCATAAGTCAATC
Source organism: Neobacillus drentensis (assembly GCF_036962765.1). Lineage (GTDB taxonomy): Bacteria > Bacillota > Bacilli > Bacillales > Cytobacillaceae > Neobacillus > Neobacillus drentensis_C. The sequence continues at coordinate 20,178 of NZ_JBALOS010000027.1, read as the reverse complement.
CCTTTCGGAAGGGAAAAGACTCCTTCCTGCAGTGCTTGACTTATGCTTGTCGGGGGTGCCCAAAGCGCTTACGCTTTTCTATTTATGCAAAAACCTGTTTTAGATTTTCCTTGCTTTGCTCCAGCCAGAAACGCATTAAGCGTTTGGCACCTTCTAAATCATGCAGCTTCGCTTGGCCGCATTGTCTTTCATTGGCAGCAGGAATTTCAATGATTTCAAGAGCATCTTTCATTGTATCTTCTAAAAGATCAATGATTTCCTCAACAGATGGTTCTCCACTAACTACTAAATAATATCCTGTTTGGCAGCCCATTGGTGATATATCAATAATATCGAAGTGGTCATACTTCTCAGAATGCTTACGAAGATTAAAAGCAAGCAAGTGCTCTAATGTGTGGATGACATCCGGTTTCATCGCTTGTTTATTAGGCTGGCAAAAACGAATATCATATTTATTAACAATGCCGTCACTACCTACTTTGTGAACACCACAATGTCTCACATATGGGGCTTTAACTGCGTTATGATCTAAATCAAAGCTTTCAACAGAAGGCATCAAAATCACTCCTTTTTTTATCTACCCTAATCATACAATAAATTCCGAGTTTTTTCATCTACTTACATATAATTAACATTTTAGACGTTGTTATTAAATTGTGGTATGTTGTAGGTAATTGCACAAAAGGAGTGACACTTATGGTAAAAAAAATCTTCCTTGCTGTTATTCGTTTTTATCAAGTTGCTATCTCACCAATTAAACCACCGACCTGCCGGTTTTATCCAACCTGTTCGCATTATGGGATGGAAGCAATCCAACGGTTCGGTGCCTTGAAAGGCGGCTGGCTTACGCTTAAAAGAATCTCAAAATGCCATCCGTTCCATCCAGGAGGCTTAGATCCTGTCCCAGAAAAGGACAACTGTTAATTCTTATAACCATCGACTACAAGATCCAGTTTACCTGTCTTAGGATCGATGACTAAGCCATGAACAGGGATATCCTTTGACATTAACGGATGGTTTTTAATAATTTCTACACTGTGTACTACACTATCGGTTACATTATCAAACCCATGAAGCCACTTTTTAATATCAATTCCGGAATAGGTAAGCGTATCGAACGTTTCTTCTGATATTCCCCGCTCCTTCATACTTTCTATTACTGGTTCTGCCTTGAGACCGCTCATACCGCAATCATGATGAGCTATTACTAAAACTTCCTGAGCCTTTAATTGATACAGGGCAATTAATATACTTCTCATCACACTTCCAAACGGGTGTGAAACCAGAGCTCCAGCATCTTTAATTATTTTTGCATCCCCATTTCCCAAGTTTAAAGCCTTTGGTAATAATTCCAGCAGTCTTGTATCCATACATGTTAGAATCACCATTCGTTTATTAGGGAATTTAGTTGTTTCATACTTTTCATACTCTCTGTTTTCCACAAAGTTTTCATTAAATGTTAGGATTTCATTTAATAATGTTGAGTTGTTCATAACCATCACCCTTCCTTTGTTTCTATCTAAGCATACCTAATATTTGATTATGAAACAAAATTTTATACTTGCTTTTGAGGAAAATTTTTTGTAAGATACAAATGGTAATCGGAATCGTTCCGTATTATGTAGTTATTATTTTTCAGAATTCCAAAAAAATTTCAATAATAAATCGTAATAAATCCGATTTATAAACATATGAAGGAGTCTCTATGAAAAAAATTATTTGTTTCCTTTCTTTTCTGTTACCATTAAGTCTTCTATTGTCGGCATGTTCAAATGGTAATGAACAAGTACAGAAAAAGAAGGATCAGTTAACCATTTATACCACAGTATTTCCACTTCAATATTTTACTTCACAAATTGGTGGAAAATATGTAAATGTTAAAACCATCTATCCACCTGGGGCAGATGAACATACTTTTGAACCATCCCAAAAGGATATGATGAATCTCGCTGATTCAGACTTATTTTTTTACATCGGGCTTGGGCTTGAAGGGTTTGTAGAAAAATCGAAAGAAACATTAAAAAATGAACATGTAGAGTTGGTGCCAACGGCTGAGGACATTAACCTTCCAAAATCAACGGATGAAGAGGAAGAACATCATGACCACAAGACTGACGTCAATCCACATGTATGGCTTGATCCTATCTATTCAAAGGAAATGGCATCTGTTATTCGTGATTCATTAATTAAACAGTTGCCGCAATACAAAGAACAATTCAATAACAATTTTCAAAAACTTTCCCTTAAACTAGATGAACTTAATAAGAATTATGAGCAGACGATTACACATGCAAAACATAAAAAGATCATCGTAACACATGCAGCGTTCGGTTATTGGGAAAAGCGGTATGGAATTGAACAAATTAGCGTATCAGGCCTATCGACTGCCAATGAACCGACCCAAAAGGAATTAGAGAACATAATCTCCATTGCAGAACAGGAAGGATTACACTACATGCTATTCGAACAAAATGTCCAATCGAAACTTGGAAAAATCGTTCAAAAAGAAATTGGGGCTAGAGCTTTACCAATCCATAATCTAGCTATCTTATCAACAGAAAACATTAAAAACAATGAAACCTATTTTTCATTAATGAATCAAAATCTTGAATCATTAAAAACAGCTTTAAACAACTAAATAAATAACTAATTGAACCAGGCCCATGTCTTGGTTCATTTTTTTGTAAGGATCTGTCTACATCATTACTAAAGGCTATTTTCGCATAGATTGTT